>JBILGL010000154.1:0-8508 GCA_044351075.1 Isosphaeraceae bacterium
TCCAGATGCCCGAAAACCGAATCAAATCTTTTTGATTCAGGCGAGAGATCTTCGTCGCTCCAGAACTCGAAAATGGCTTCAACGTCTGTATGAGAAACGTCTTGAATGTCGCCTTCGCCAAGGCCGATTTCAATTTCGAGCAATCGATGGATATCCGGGCTTTCATTGCGTGAATGATCGACGGGGGCAGGCACTTCAAAAGCCTGATTGAAGGATTGGGCCGCCGGTTTTGGCTTGTCAATAAATTTGACGGTAGGGGTCGTCGGCGGAATTGATTTTTCGTTTAATTGATCGATATTTGCCGAAGTTTTGGCGGCAGCGCGGGCAGCTTTATCGGCAGCGCGTTCGGCAGCGCGGGCGGCATCCCGCTGACGGCGTGACTGGAGCTGAATCAGCATGCGCAGAGCCTGGTCGTGCCGTTGCTGTAGTGTACGACGATCGGCAAAGATATTTCGCAGACTTTCATTTGATTCGCGATTGGCCCGGTAGCCATAGGCAAATCGGCTCGATTCGGCAATTTCAATTGGCTTAATCGTGATCAGCTTAATCTTGTAATATTGCTCTTTTTGCCGGGCCAGAGATGAGAGTCGCATTTTAAGCGTGGTATGATCCTGGTCTTGCTGCTGCGTTGCTTCCTCAACCCATTGCCTGAGCTTTTCCCGGCCAAATTCAGGCACCACAAGCGACCACTCGTGGAGAAAGAAATTGAAATCAGCCTTGTTAATTAATTGCAGATAGGCCCTGACGAATTTCTTGCATTCGTCATTAAATCGCCGGGGATCGCATGTTCCTGAAAGGTCTCGGCAAATATCGCTGAAGTTTTGAAACTGCGGTTCAATCGCATCCGACTCAATTGCCGATTGAAGAAAGGACCAGCAACTGAGCAGATATTCAAGGCCAAAGCGGCACGACTTCATTTCATGGTGATAACCAAATGCATTTTGATACCAATTCTGATAGAGCGCGTCAAACGCTCTCAGTTTTCGTTCAAAAAAGAGCTTGTGAGCCTCAGCCCCCAGCGAATCAAGAACGGCCTGCCTGCGTCGATCAGCATCCTGTAACTGCATCCTGAGATGAGCGACATCCTCTAAAAGAAGGGTTTCAGTGGGCCCCTCTGGAGAATATAAGGCATGGAGCTTCGCCAGAAGTGCCTCTGCTGAACCGGAAGATTTCTCATCCGGCTTGAGAAACTCCATCAGATTTAATGGCTTTATTTCCTGCTCAACCATAGCCTTCACTCACTTCACACCAGGCAATACCAACATCCTGACCGCCTGTATCTGCAAAGAATAATCGCCAAATTAGGTATCGCGTCAATAGGATTTTTTAAATTTTTAAAAATTATTTTGCTGGATTGGCTGGTAGCTTGTTTTTCCAGTGGATGAGTCGGTTTTTCAAGTCTTTTGCCAGTTCAGGCTGAGCGTCGGCCAGATTTTTTTTCTGGGAGAGGTCGTGGCTGAGGTCAAAAAGTTGGGTATCCGTGCCGGAGGGGTTGGTGAGCAGCACGAACTGGTCAGACCTGATGGCGAGTGTCGGGCTTTTGTCGGCGGCATTCTTCGGGTAGGCATAACTTTTGTCGTTCAGGCCATATTGCCAGAAGATCTCTTTGGTGCGGGCCGGGCTGGCCTTGGCAAGCAATGCGGCAGAGAGATCTTCGCCATCGGCAGCTTTGGCGATTGATTCAGGAATTTTGATTCCGGCGATTTGTGCCAGGGTTGGATAAAGATCGACAGCCGTAAGAACAGTCTGGGTGTTGCGAGAGCCGGGCGGGATAGTGCCGGGCCAGCGGGCGGCGAAGGGCACACGAATGCCGCCTTCAAAAAGGCTGAGCTTGCTGCCGCGCAGGGGGGCGGCACGCTCGCCGGCGAATGTCGGCAGGGGGCCATTATCGCTGGTGAAGATGACAAGTGTCTGATTGTCGATTCCCTGAGTTTTCAGGCCATCAAGCAGGCGGCCGACCTGACGATCAAGCTCGATCATGACATCCCTGAGGTTGTTTTTCGTATCCTTGCGCACAGCTTTTTCTGCGGGCACCCAGGGTGTGTGTGGGTCGTCGAGCCAGAGGTTGACAAAGCAGGGCTGGGCAGGGTTTTTCTTGAGAAAGTCGAGCGTTTTATCGACAAAAAAGCCGGTGCGCTGCCAGCGTTTGACCCGGTCGGAATCGGCCCAGATCCAGTCGGTTGAGGTGATGTCGGGGTGCGGCTCGGGGCTTTCCCAGGTGCCGGCGTGCTCGTCGTAGCCATAAGCCGCGAAGAGAGGTGCGTTATCGACGTCGCGGCCGCCGCCTAAGTGCCATTTGCCGAAATGGGCGGTGCGATAGCCGCCCTCTTTCAGAAGTCGGGGGAGCGACGGGGCGGCGGGGTCAAGAAAATCAGCCTGACCACAGGCACGATTCCCGGCACGGGTTTGAAGGTAGCTATGCAAATTCCAGCGGGCGGGGAACTGGCCGGTTAAAAGGCCGCAGCGGGAAGGCGAACAGATCGGGGCGGCAGAAGTGTATTGGGTAAATGCAATTCCTTCTTTTGCGAGCCTGTCCAGTTTGGGCGTCGGCGCGATTTTGCCGCCGCTGAAGCCGACATCACCGGGGCCAAGATCATCCGCCAGAATGAAAATGATATTTGGTCTGACTGCTGTCGGTTTAATTTCATCCGCACAGGCGGACGAAATTAACGGAGAAAATGCAATTGCAGCCAGCAAGGCGAAAAACCGAGTAATAAAACTGATTTTTCGAATACCGGCTGCGAATAGTTGCATAATCAGATCAGTATATGATCAATTGTTGAATAGGAAGTGACAGATGTCGCCGTCGTGCATGATATAGGCTTTGCCTTCGACTCGCAGCTTGCCGGCGGCACGAATTTCCTTTTCGGAATGATAGGCTTCAAGATCTTCCAGATTATAGACTTCCGCACGGATAAAGCCGGCTTCGAAGTCCGTATGAATCACGCCGGCGGCCTGTGGGGCGGTGGCCCCGACGGGAATCGTCCACGCCCTGATTTCCTTTTCGCCGGCGGTGAAATAGCTTTGCAGGCCAAGCACGCGGTAGCTTTCGCGGGCGAGGACGGACAAGGCGGGCTCGGCCAGACCGACGGACTGAAGCATTTCCAAGCGGTCGGCTTCGTCGAGTTCGGCGATTTCCGACTCCAGCTTGGCACAGACGGGGATGACCGACGCGCCGACTTTCTGGGCGTAGTCTCGCACGGCGGAGACGAGTTCGCCCTTGCCTTCAAGGTCGTTTTCATCGACATTGGCGACGAAAAGGATGGGCTTGGCGGTCATCAGGCCGAAGCTGGAAATGGCATTGGCTTCGGCCTCTTCAAGCTTGATTTTTCGCAGTGGTTCGTCTTTGGCGAGCTGGGACAGGCAGGTTTTGATGGCATCGACCCGCAGTTTCGCTTCCTTGTCGCCGCCTTTGGCTGAGCGTTCAGCCTTTGGCAGTGCCGTTTCTAGCGTCTGAATGTCGGCCAGCATTAATTCCATTTCAATGGTTTCAATGTCGGAGAGCGGATCAACCCGGCCTGAGACGTGAACGACGTCGGGATCGTCGAAGCAGCGAACGACCTGCAAGATGGCATCGACTTCGCGAATATGGCTGAGGAATTTATTGCCCAGCCCCTGCCCTTCACTCGCCCCTTTGACGATACCTGCGATATCCACCAGTTTCAGCGAGGCTGGAATGATCTTCTGGGTTTTAATGAATTTCTGAATGCGGGCCAGACGCTGGTCGGGCACGGGCACAATGCCTTCGTTCGGCTCGATGGTGCAGAAGGGATAATTCGCGGCCTGGGCAGATTTTGAGCTCGTCAGCGCGTTAAAAAGCGTGCTTTTTCCGACATTCGGCAGACCAACAATTCCCGCTTTCATAGTCACCCCGGCACGAATTCCACCCGCATCGGCCTGAAAAGGCTGTTTCGGCACAATGCCGAAGCCCACAGGCCGACCAGAAATTTTGTGAAGTGCTTAAAATATCAAATTCGTAGCCGATTCGCCAGAGTCGCCCGGGCCGAAAAAAGGGAGTGTTGCAAATGCTCAGGCCATCCGTGATATTAAGGGGTATTGACCGACCGATTTTCTGGCAGCTTCCGCCTGATGAAAAAAGGCGGATGAAAATGCAAACCTGAATCAGCCTCATTCAATCAGAAACCCTCATGAAATACAATTACCCGTGGATCATTTCCGCCCTGTTTTACCTGAGTTTGCCATTAATGCAATTGCAGGCGACTGATTTTACCAGAACGCGGTTGATTACGCCGGAAAACCGCAGCCGACAGTTTGACAAGGCTGTGCAGATGCTTACCGAAGAAGTGCATCGGCGAACACGGCTGCACTGGCAGGTCAACGGCAATGCAGAAGGCTTTAAAAGCGAAATTGTCATTTTGACCAATGCCCAGGCGAAATCAATGCCGGTATTGCAGAATGTGAAACTGGCAGAGAAGCCCGAAGGATATGCTATTTACAGTCGAGAGAAAAATGCCAGGGCTTATGTAATCGGATATGACGACCGCGGCGTGCTTTTTGGAATCGGGCGGCTATTGCGCGAATTGCATTTAACAAGAGATCGTGCGGAATTGCCCGAGCTGAATATTGTGAGTGTGCCGGCGACGAAATTGCGCGGGCATCAGCTTGGCTACAGGCCCAAGACGAATTCGTATGATGCTTGGGATATTGCTGAATGGGAGCAATATTACCGCGACCTGATTGCATTTGGCACCAATGCGGTGGAATTGATTCCGCCGAGGTCTGATGATGATGCCGATAGCCTGCATTTTCCGCGGCCGCCGCTTGAGATGATGCAATTGATGTCGAAGCTGGCCGATGATTACGGGATTGATCTCTGGATCTGGTATCCAGCCATTGACGGACTTTATGAAGACCCGGCACAGGTCGAATTTGCATTAAAGGAATGGGCGGAAGTTTTTAAGGTTTTACCGAAGATTGATGTGGTTTTTGTGCCGGGCGGAGACCCGGGGCACATGCGACCTGTGCACATGATGAACCTGCTGGAAAAGCAGTCGGTTTCATTAAGGAAATATCATCCGAAGGCAGAAATGTGGATGTCGCCGCAGTCGTTTGACAGAGCATGGACGGCGGAATTTCTGGAGCTCATGAAAAAAGAGCCGACGTGGCTGGGCGGGCTGGTGTATGGGCCGCAGAATCTGCTTGATTTAAAGACGCTGCGGGAGTCGATTCCGGCGAAATATCCGATTCGTGGTTATCCTGATATTACGCATAATTTGATGTGTCAGCACCCGGTCACAAACTGGGATATTGCATTTGCACTGACACAGGGGCGAGAGGCGATTAACCCGCGGCCCTATGATCAGGCGGCGATTTTTCGGTATTATCAGCCGCATACGATCGGTTTTATTTCATACAGTGAAGGGTGTAACGATGATGTCAACAAGTTTATCTGGAGTGGCTTGGCGTGGGATCCGGCGGCGAGTGTGAAATCAATATTGAAATCATATAGCCGCTATTTCATTTCAGATGCATTTGAAAGTGATTTTGCGGAAGGGCTGATTGGCCTGGAAAAGAACTGGCAGGGGCCACTCGTGGCGAATACGGCGGTTGAGAATACGCTGATTCGATTTCAGAATATGGAGAAATCGGCCGGTCCGGATGTGCTGCGAAACTGGCGATTTCAACAGGCCCTTTATCGGGCTTATTATGATGCATGGCTGAGGCAGCGGCTGATTGCCGAGACCGCAAAGCAGCAGGAGGCCGAGAGTGTGCTGCGGCAGGCGTTGTTGAACAAGACGGTGCCATTTATTGAAAAAGCGATTGGCATATTGCAATCGAGTGATACGCAAATGATAGCACCTGAACTGAGAAACCGGGTGAACGAGCTGGCAGACAGCCTTTTTCAGACGGCGAGAATGCAATTGGCGACGGTGAAATATCATGGCAAGCCGGGGCGAGGGACAAGCCAGGACTTGATTGATGTGCCGCTGAATGATCGGCCGTGGCTGGTGCCTCAATTGAAATCGATTACGACGCTGGCGACCGAAAAGGAGAGAATGGAGGCAATTTCAGGGATATTAAACCGGACGAATCCGGGGCCGGGCGGATTTTATGATGATCTGGGCAATCCGGCGCAGCAGCCTCATCTGGTGCAGGAACTGAGTTTTGCGGATGACCCGGAAGTGCGAAAGGGGCCGTTTAATGGGTTTGAAATTCGAGTTGATGCGCCGATTGCCTGGAGCCGATATGCCCAGACGATGTATGACCAGCCGATTTTAATGCGATATGCAGAGCTCGACAGAAAAACGAAATATAAGCTGCGCGTGACTTATGCTGGTGATAATTTCCGGATTAAAATTCAATTGGCGGCGGATGGACGACTGATTCATCCGCCGATTCAGAAGCCGAATCCGCACAAAACGCTGGAATTCGAGATTCCGCAGGAATTGACAGCCGATGGGCGGCTGGAATTGCAATTTAATCGCGACCCGGGCGTGGGCGGTAATGGCCGTGGCTGCCAGGTGGCGGAAGTGTGGCTGGTGCCAGTGAATTAAATTGTGATGAAAGAAGATTCGCTGGAAATTGTTCAATCAGCAATTTACAAAAGCCCGATTGGTCTGATGAAAATTTCGGCCAATCGTGAGTTTTTGCGGTCGGTTTTATTTTGTGAGGAGAACAGTTGTATTTCACTCAATGATGATTCGCCAATCATTATTGAAACGATGAAACAGCTCGATTCTTATTTCAAAAATCCAAGATTTGTATTTCAATTGCCATTGGAGCCGGCGTCAACCGCGTTTCAGGCGAATATGCGAAATGAAATGATGGCGATTGGGCCGGGGCAGACGCGGACATATGGTGAAATCGCCAGGAGAATCGGAAGTGCCAATTCAAGCCGAGCGGTAGGGCGGGCCGCAGGGGCAAACCCGTTCATGATTGTGGTGCCATGCCACCGCGTGGTGGGGTCAAATGGAAGTCTGACAGGCTATGCTGGCGGAATTGAGCGAAAGAAATGGCTGCTGGAGCATGAGCGGCAGGGGTTATTTTGAATGTTAATTAAAATTTAAAAATCGGAGCAATATTGAAAATACTATTTGATAAGGTGTTAAATGATATTTTCAAAGTGCCAATTCATAGGAAATGGCACGATAAATCGTGCCCTACAAATATAAATTGTTTCATCCCACACCGATAACAATATAAAGCTAATTGATGATGGAATTTAATACCCCATCAATATCATTCTTTAATTCAAGCCAGCGAGCTTTAATTACATCATGTGTTCTGACAGAGGCACAAAGCCACTGAGTTGAAAAGAAATTTCAATAAAAAAGGGGCACTATCGCGCCCCTACTGGCTCAGGCGGGCTGGAAGCCCGCCCTCCCTGAGCATGGCCATTGTTATTTTTTGACGATGGGTTGAGCGGGCAATTTCACGGGCACCTTTTTGACAGGTGCTTTAGGTGCTGGTTTGGCCGGAGCTTTTGATGCGGCAATCACCTTATTTGAGGCTGTGTTGGAGGCCGGCCTGGCGGTTGATGGCAGCGGCACGACGACAGGCTTGACGGGTGTCGGGGCTGGTTCGTCGTCTTTGATGGTGATTGTAGCAAGCGATTGGCCAAGTGTTGCCCGGTCTGAAACGCCTGTCAGCTTGATCTGGAATGATTTGTTACCGCCGTAGGAGGTATTACCACGGATAATGAAGCGAATCTGGCGTTCGGTTTCGCCAGGCGCGAGGGTGATCGGGCCCGTCGGGAAGCGATAGTCAGGGCCGGTCTTGGCTGAGCCGTCGATCACCTGATAGTTGATGGTGATGGGGACAGTCATGGGTCCGCTGCGATGAACGACAAAGGTGCCGTAGCTGATGCTGTCGTTGCCTTCGGGGAAGGTCATGTCGGAGACGGAGATTATGTCGGGGTTGGTATTGAAGCGGGCGAGCGACTCGACCAGACCGCCGGGCTGATAGCGGGACTGGGCCGTGATCTGAATACCGTCCGTGCGTGGTAAAAGGGCGGGCACGGAGACAAACTGCCCTGCCCAGCCGGCCCATGAGATGAGCTGGAATTGGCCGTCGGGAATCAGTTGTGGGTCGTCAGCAAATTCGTTGGCCAGCGAGACATTCAGCGAGCCGCCGAGGATCGTGGCCTGGCCGCTGATCTGGAGGCGGTCGAGTTTCGATGGGCCGCCCATTTGGAGATTAATGACGGAGCCGGGTCGGCTCGTCCAATGACCGCCGACCTGAAAGGTGCCGTAGGGGGAATAGTCGCCGGATGGGCTGAAGGTGCCGAAGAGATCGACATTGCCGGTGATCGAGCCTGAGCCGGTGAGCTGGGTTTGGGCCGCCAGAACGAACGAGCCGCTGATCAGGCTATTGCCGGAGAGGTCGAAAGAGAGCTTGCCGTTGGTGAGTGTGGTTTTGGCTGGGTCGAAATTGATTCGGCCAGAGCCTCGCAGAAGGATGCGGGCGTCGGGCGATTCGTAGGGAGATTGTTGTGGCAGGGCATTGATATAGCTGAGCTGCGGCACGGAGATGAGGCTATCATTCCCG
>JBILGL010000153.1:0-8508 GCA_044351075.1 Isosphaeraceae bacterium
AACGGCAGCGTCGTCCACGCGTTCAAGCATATACTTGCGAGCCTCTTTGCCCTCCTGCGCATGAACCATAGCCGCGGCAGGGCCTGCAAATAAAACAGCCAGTGCGGTGGTGCGAATCAATCGGCGAAGCATGCTTTGATTGCCTTTCCTGAAGAGTGCTTTACGTCTGTTTATTCCAGAGAATAGCGATTAACCGGCTTGCTTGGCAAGTGATTGGAACATCCCGATAAAATGCGTTAATTCATTTGACTGTCCCAAAAAGCAGGCTATGTTACATTAGAAATGAAATGGTCTAGTTCAGGAAATGTTTGAAATGATAATGAAAAAAGACTGGTGAAAAGTAATGATGTGGCAGAATTTTGTTCCCACACAACAATGTTCGTTCATATAAAAAAATAGATCTCTTCACAATTCACCTGCAATTTCAATTGAAATGCAATTGCAATAAATGACGAGGTGGGTAGGTCAAATGAAATTCATAGCGATTGTGTTAGAAAGCAGAATACATTTGGATTGGCTCGGTTTTTTGATATGATTCATGACTCACCCGAATATTTCATGGCCACGCAACAGAAACCGACAAACGCAATGATCGCCAAACAAACTCGCTGCAAAATTGTCATATCAACACTTGCTCTTATTCTGATTGGTTTATCGCAGGTCTATTCGGCCGATCAGGCACCCCGGCCCGGCACGCCGCTGGTGCGCACCGGCGATGAAATTGTGGTCTGTGGTCAATTGTTTCACACAGGCACGCCGGTAGTGCTCTGGAATGATCCGGGCGGATATGATGCGTATCGGGTTGATCGCCGATTTGTGCCGCTGGAAGAAGCCGGCTGGGAAGCGACGCAGAAGGCAGGCGGGGTGAAGTCGCCCAATCGCTATGGCATGCGTACGCGGGGCCTTTCACCAGAGCAGATAGAAAAGGTGCGTGGCGGCTGGGAGCTGAACGACCTGCGAGCGGTGGTTGACCAGTTTGTGATTCATTTCGACGCCAGAGGCACAGCCAAGACCTGTTTTCAAGTGCTGCACGACCTGCGCGGGCTGAGTGTACACTTCATGCTTGATCTGGACGGGACGATCTATCAGACGCTCGACATGAAGGAATCAGCCTGGCACGCGACCATCTCCAATGGTCGATCGATTGGTATTGAAATCGCCAATGTTGGGGCATATCCGGTGGGCGGCAAGAATCCGTTCGGCACTTGGTATGAAATGGGGGCCGATGGCAAAACGGCCCTGAAAATACCCGGCGGGCTGGCAAAATCAGGCATTCGCAATCAGTCGATTCCACTGCGGCCTGATCGAACAGAGCTCGTCAAAGGCAATATTCAGGGGCAGGATCTGGAGCAATACGACCTGACACCACAGCAATATGCGGCCTTGGCCAGGCTCACGGCGGCCCTCTGCACGATCTTCCCCAAGATTAATTGTGATTATCCAAAGGATAGCGCCGGAAAACTGTTGACGCGGAAACTTTCGGAAAACGACTTCAAAGCCTATCAGGGCCTGCTGGGGCATTATCATGTGCAGAGCAATAAGGTGGACCCCGGCCCAGCTTTTCAGTGGGATCGACTGATTCGCGAAAGCCGGGCATTCATGGCGAAATAAGAAGGTTTAAAAGGACTCTGCGGGTTATTCGCGAGTGATCACGCAAACGCCCAAAATCTTCGTATTCCGGCATTGCCACATCTCGACTGACAGGCTTAAATACTTATGTCATTTCAGGATGAAATACCTCTCTCAATTACCAGCCTCACGGAACGAGATTTAGATGAACGACTCATGGGTGTGGTGGCTGGTCGCATTTGAATGCTGGATGGTCGGGGTCTGGGCGTTTCGCCACCTTGCAATTGGCTTTGTTTTCTGGCGAACGCCAAAGCTGGGGCTGAAATCACCAGCGTTCTCCCAGCCTGTCGCCCCGCGTATCTCGATCCTCATGCCCTGTAAGGATGAAGAGAATAACGTAGCAGCCTGTGCCCGCGACCTTCTGTCCCAGACCTATCCGAATTTTGAGCTGATTATCATTGATGACCGCAGCACCGATGGCACAGGCCAGGTGGCTGATGACGTTGCCGTAACCGACAATCGAGTGCAGGTGTTGCACCTGACGGATCGGCCGGCGGGCTGGACGGGCAAGACTTACGCCCTGAAGCGCGGCATGGAGCTGGCCAGTGGTGAGTGGATCTTGTTTGTGGACGCCGATACAAGGCATAAGCCAGAGTGTCTATCGATTGTGATGGAGTGGGCACGCAGCCGGCAGGCGTCGATGGTGAGCCTGCTGCCACAGATGCGCTGCGAGACCTTCTGGGAACGGGTGAACCAGCCGCTTTGTGGCGTGGTGCTGATGCGATCATTCCCGCTGGAGCTGGTGAATGCAGACTGGTCGGGCATGGCCTTTGCCAATGGGCAGTATATTCTGATCGACCGGGCAGTTTATGAGTTGGCGGGTGGGCATGAATCGGTTCGAGATAAATTTGTTGAGGATATTTATCTGGCCCGGGTGGTGAAACAGCGGCTGAAAAAGCGAGTCCTGACGGCCGTTTCGCCCGAGATCTGCTCGACACGCATGTACACAGATTTGCCGACCCAGATTTCAGGATGGGCACGTATTTACTATGATGCCTGGGGCCGAAGTGCACTGACCGCTCTTTGGAAGATAGTCGAACCGCTTCTCTTTACTCAGTCGGCTTTTCTTATGCCATTTGTGGCTCTTGGATTAATGGCTGCCGGGGCCGATGGCGGCTTTGGCCGGCAACTGATTGGGCTGGCACTACTGCATAACTTATTGATGTTTACGGTAATTGCACGGCTTTATCACTTTAATCGGGCCCGCTGGCAGGACACCGTCTGGTATCCGCTTTCCGGGCTGATTTCCGACTGGATCTATCTACGGGTGATCAAGATGTGCCTGACGGGTCAGGTCACCTGGCGTGGCACCACTTATGCCGCGACCAATGGGCCGGGCGGGGGCTCGATCATGGAGCACGCTGCCCAGAGTGGTGTGGCGGGCGGGCTGCACCGGAATCGGTCGCGACTTTCCAAGTCATAATTTTCTGACCATAATGAATTGATTGAAAGAGCAGCACTATTGGGCTGAATCTGAACCGTTTTGCTGAGTCAGTGTCAGGCAGGAGAGGCATGATATGTCAGAACCGGCGAAACCACACAAGCTGCGCATCTTAAAAACCGGCCATGGCGACCTTTGTCTGGCCGAATGGCAGCGCACGGATGAGTCATCAATCACATCCGCCCGTACGATTTTCGAAGAGAATTTCACCGCTGGCCGCTTGGCTTTTCGGGTGGATGGGCCGGGCAGAACCACGCTGCTCAAAGCCTTTGACGAAACAGCACCTGAGATCCTGATCGTGCCTGCCATTCAAGGCGGCTGAAAAACAGCAGGTTCCGCGGTAAATGGGCAGGGCAATTTGGCTTAGGTATCTGCATACAGCCTGATTATGATACGCACCGGGTATTTGCGATGGGAAATTGAGGCGGAGGATGTGCGCTGTGCTGAGGACAGGGCCGCGCGGGAAGTCATTCTGCGTGCCCGGCCGACGTATCGAAATCTCATAATCAAGCATAAAGTGGCGGGCGATCTGGCCGACCGGTTTGCCCGGGGCGAGATCTCTTACGCCGAGTATCAGGAAGCACTTGAAGAGGGCGAGGATCAACTGCCGATCCACCGCAAGCCGCCGCCCGATACGCATATTTCGATTGCCGACGTTGGCCCACATGTCTTTCGTTACAGTGAATCAGACCGGCTGAAGATGCTCAGGTACTGGATGGATAAACTCCATCGGGAAGTGATGGCATTTGCCACCGAAGTGGTGCGCGTTGGGGCGAAATATCCGGTGCTGGTCGCCAAAACTCCAGCATTGAGGTCGGCTTACGCGCACATGGTCTCGCATGAAACCTGGCGAGTGATTGAAGGGCGAAGTACACCGGCGGCCACTCAGGAAGACGAGCCGATGGAGATTGACCTTTCGGTGCAGGCGGAAGGCATTCCGGAACTGGTCGCCGCCGAGCTGGTGCGAGACATTGTGACCAACGATGAATTTAACGAATTTTGCGTCTATGACCGGATCAGCATCACCCACGGCGAGCAGCTATACCGCATTCCGCGCAAGGCACACGGGCTGATTGAAGTCTGGAATCCGAAGTCAAAGCAGCAGATCTGTCGGCTGTGTGTCGTCTTTGAAGACCCCGGCATGCCACCTTCGGACGAAGTCGTGATGAAGTATCTGCTGGCGAAGCATCAGCCGGAGATGATCTGGAAGATCGGTATCCGCTTTCCGCCTCTATCCACGCAATTTGACGCTCCACCGCCGAAGCGGTGGTGTTGAGCAAAGGGCAGGTTGATAGAATTCATTCCGGCCATTTAGCCGTTATCACTGCCCGAAGAATGGGAAGAGCTTCTTGAGTTCTTCTGGCTTCGGCTGGCGTCCATATTCGCAGATTTCGAAGGCTTCAGCGAATTTGATCGCATTGCCTTTCTCTTCGCCATACCACTTCACGAGGCTGCTGCGGAAGAGGTCGGCATCTGACTTGCTTCGCGCCATCCAGCGGTCGCGAAGCCACTTGCGGCGCCCTTCCGGATCGCTTGCCGGTGGGGCGGCATCCATCTGCTCCTTACTGCCAAGTGCCCCGCCTTCAAAGGTTTGGGATTCAAGGGCCAGAAGGGCATCGACCTTCTGTTCGAAAGCACTATCGATACCGACGGCAATATCAGCCTTGAATGGGTAGGGTTTCTGGAAGCGGTCGCTGGAATAAAGAAAGAGCGGGTTTGCCTTGAGCGGTGGAGTATCCGGGCAGAAGTGAGGCACCTGCACCATGTAGGCTGCATCCTGAACGAGCACCCCGACATAGCGATGGTCGGGATGATAATCCCAGGGGCGGTGAGAGATAACGATATCGGCATTCCACTGGCGGATCAGGCGGGTGATCTTCTTACGATTTTCGAGGGTTGGCTCAAGCTCGCCATCGTGAATATCAAGCACTTCGCTGGTCACGCCCAGCCGCTTGGCAACCAGTGCTGATTCGGCGGTGCGGCGTTTGGCCAGGGGCCCGCCGGCCATCGCCCAGTGGCCGATATCTCCATTGGTCACGGAGACAAGTTTGACACGGTGCCCGGCTTTTGCCCACATGGCAGCCACGCCACCGCTTTTATACTCGGCATCGTCGGGGTGTGCCCCGAAACAGATGATATTGAGCTTGCCGTCAGAGCTGTTCTGGGTTTGTGCCTGAGAATGGGCTGAGAATGAGAAAATGGCCATAAATCCGGCCACTAGCCCACATAGAATTCGTTTCATGACTGATTAGAATCTCCCTGAATCATTTGAATTGAGGTTGGTTGAATCAAAGAGAATGTAACAAAACGGACCGTTGATTTCCCGCAGTTAAACCGAGATTAAGATCAATTCAGAAAACAAAAAAGCCGATGGCAAACCATCGGCTGAGCAGGTATTTCAAATTGCAAATTGCAATCAGGCGGACTTGCGATTGCGAGAGCGAGCATAGCCCAGACCAGCAAGGCCAAGCCCCATCAGGACAAAGCTGGCTGGCTCAGGCACAAGATTAGCTGATGTGCTGAAGGAATCGAGACCAATCAGATTAGCACGAATCGAAGTATCTTCAATGAAATACCGGAAACCAATACGACCTGTGAAGTTACTACTTCCAGGAATGCTGGCCTGATATTGAGTCCATGTGATTGGATAACCATCAGGACCCGTGCTTGTCAGGGTGGTCAACGCATAGGTTGGATTGATATCCAACATCAGTGTCGAGAAATCACCAAGTGTCAAGGCACCACTGCCGACGTTCGTGCTGGAACCGTTCGTGCTCAGATAAACTTGAAGACGATCAGCGTAAGGTGAAGGGGTATTGGGGGTAGCAATTGAGCTACCGGCCGTTCGTGTCCAGAACGAAAAAGTATCGCCGGTTGCAAATGAGAGTTCTGGAGTCATAAACCAGTTACTGATCGTATTCGCAACGCCAGGTGTGGTGACCGAGCTATAGTTAGCCCAGACATAGGAACCCTGGGAACCAGCCTCAGCTGGAAAACCATTCAAGGTTTGCCAGGTTGATCCAGTAATGTTCCAAACGAAAGCGGGATCAGCAGGACTACTATTATTCTGAACCGCCCAATTGACATAAGGATTAGGATTATTGAGCAAGTTATTCGTAAAGTCTGCTGAATTCGTAAATTCAAAGCCTTGGGTGTAACCAGCTTTGACCGAATTTCCAAAATTCAGAACCATACCGAGCATGAAGGCAGCAGTTAAGAACCTTCCAAAAGAACTTCGATTCATATCGTCACATCCCTTGAAGAATACCGTAAGTGATGAAATCTGTGTCCTATATGTACTTTTCGGATGCATCAGGTAATCACATGATCGATAATTTTTCGCATATGTCCTTAAAATCTGCAATAAGTTTTTTATAATTTTCGTACT
Source organism: Isosphaeraceae bacterium (assembly GCA_044351075.1). GTDB lineage: Bacteria > Planctomycetota > Planctomycetia > Isosphaerales > Isosphaeraceae > QWQI01. The sequence continues at coordinate 6,459 of JBILGL010000153.1, forward strand.
GCTGGGTTCAGAAGATGATGAATGAAAACACATCCGGTTTAATAATTCAAGTTGATGAATACAAAAAAGTGGAAAAGCACAATCAAATAGCTTTTCGGTTTTACTTCGTAAGTCTCAGTATTCGTTTGTTTTGTAAATAGTTTTAATCATTTCTGTACTGATCCGATCTGCCCAGGCTGATGAAACAGCAGTAATGAAGAAAAAAAACAACAAGTGATATTGTTAAAATCATAAAAACTTCGATTTCATGGGTTGATTCACAATAGACTGTTCCAAAAAAATCAGCAGAGCCATACAAAACGATACGCTCGTAAACAAATTATCCATGCCAGAAGCGGTAAATCCGGTCATCTTCTGTCACGTTTTCATTTTTTTTACTGGAAATGGTTCGGCCATCAAGTGAAGATAAATTTCTCTTTAATCAAACACTCAACGATTCATGCATCTTCTTCCGGGTAGAGAAAACGAATGGAAATTCAAACCAATTCTCGCCGCAATTTTCTCAAATCATCGCTGATTGCTCCGGCTTCTGCGATTCTGGCGCCGATGGCGAGTGCCGGCGAGACAATCAGCGTCGGCGGAAAATCTGTCCCTTCCACCAGTACGCGCGATTATCGCCCCGGCGCACTGCCTGTCCGATACCCGGATCCACACATCATCGGCCTTGATAAACGCTTTGATGCCCTCAAGCTCGGCAATACACCAATCAAACGCATTGCCCACGGCTTCCTCTGGGCGGAAGGCCCGGCATGGAATGGCGTTGGCCGTTATCTGATGTGGTCCGACATCCCTAACGACTGCCAGCACCGCTGGATCGAAGACGATGGCCATGTGAGCAAATTCCGCGCACCGGCCGGCAATTCGAATGGTAACACCTTCGACCGCGAAGGCCGCCAGATCAGTTGTGAACATGGCAATCGCCGTGTCGTTCGCTATGAATACAACGGCAGCACGACCGTTTTGGCCGATCAATTTGAGGGCAAACGCTTTAACGCACCTAATGACGCCGTGGTCGCCGCCGATGGCGGTATCTGGTTCACCGACCCAGGCTACGGCAGCCTCATGCATTATGAGGGTAACAAGGGGCCTCTTGAGATTAAGGAAGCCATTTATCGGATCGAGCCGAAAACTGGCAAAGTCGCCAAAGTGGCCGACGATATCTTCAAGCCCAATGGCCTCTGCTTCTCGCCCGACTTCAAGCGACTTTATGTGGCCGACACCGGCTCCAGCCACTATCCTCAGGCTGCCAAAGAAATTAAGGTCTGGGATGTGGTCAAGGACGGCACAGCGTTGGCCAATGGCCGGACCTTTGCCTCAATGTCATTTGAAAACCGCGAAGGGCTGGCCGACGGCATCAGGGCCGACAAAGAAGGTAACATCTGGGCCTCTGCCGGATGGGTAGGCGATGGATATGACGGCGTTCACTGCTTTGCCCCCGATGGCAATCGCATCGGCGTGATTTTGCTGCCTGAGATCTGCTCAAATGTCGCATTCGGCGGCCGCAAGCGGAACATTCTCTTTATGACAGCCAGCACAAGCGTTTACATGGTCTATACCGAAGCCATCGGCGCTGGATATGCCTGATTGGTCGCAAAAGTGGTGGGGAGGTGCGGACCAATTTGGTCGCGCCTCTTTACCTTGCTCCGACGGCAATCAGTAAACGTTCATTATCACGGATTTTACGATCAACAAAAAAAAGCTGGTTGGGCGGAGAATTGACCATCGGCTCAAACGGCTTCTGACCAGCGGTGTTAAGCCGGAGAGCCAGCTCCACTTTACCATCGCTGTTAAGGCTCTGTTTCAGCGTTACTTGCAGCTCTGAGCCCGGGCCGGCGGCAAGCTTCATCTGCATGCCGTTCTCAAGTCTGACTGTGCGCCCTTGAATGAGCGCAAAGTGATAGCCTGGTAGGACCTGTGTCAGTCGATCAGCAACACCGGCCAATTTCGGATCAATCGGGCCCTTACCCCGGACAGCCCGGATCGTCATCGCCGTGACCTGCCGAGGATCCTGTGGTTCGGCAGCCTTTTGCGCTTCCTGAGCGAAAGCCAG
>JBILGL010000006.1:0-25686 GCA_044351075.1 Isosphaeraceae bacterium
GGTGAGAATAAACCGCCAGATGCAATTTTTTTCTATTCCTATTTTTGGGCTCAGAATCATGGCACGCAAAACCGTGCTCCACATATTTAATAGCATTGTATTGAAATGCTATTTTGCTTTTTTGCCGATCTCAGCTTTCAGCTCATTCAGCTCCTGGGCATCTTCCGGCTCAAGGCTCAGAGCCGTTTCCACGGCCTTTCCGGCATCCTTCCAGTTTTCTTCTTTGACAAGTGACTTGGCCAGCAGTGTATAGGCCTTGACGTTGTAAGTGTCGATCACCAGACAGTCTTCCGCCCATTTGCGAGCTTCGGCGGCATTGCCTGCTCCAAGGTGGCGCTCGGCCAGAGCCAGTCGCACATCAAGATCATCCGAATCACCCGCAGCCAGCATTGACAGGGCTTCAAGCATCTTCGGTATATTCTTCTGGCGCAGGTAGATGCGTGTCAGGCCGGCGATCCATTTGGGGTTATAGGGGTCGTCCCGGCGGGCGAGTTCATAAAGCTTGAGGGCTTCGTCGAGCTTGCCGTCGTTCATTTCAAGCTCGGCCAGCAGGTCGATCACGCGCGGGTTGGGGGCTTTCGGGTCAACAGCCTTTCGCAAAAGAGCAAGGGCGGCTGGTTCGTCGTCGATGCTTGTCAGAAGCCGGGCCTTCACGTAGCTGGCCAGTGGTTGCCCTGGCTTGAGCTCAAGAGCCTTATCCGCCGGGCGGCGGGCTTCTTTCAGCTCGCGGCGGGCGAAGTGGTCGTAAGCCAAAGCGGCCCAGGCATCGGCGTTGTTGGGATCTTTTTCAAGCTGACGCTGAATTTCTGACCGCGAGGGAAGGGTGTCATCCGTTGAGCGGGCCCTGATCTTGCCCACCACTTCATCGAGATAGGCAAGATAGTCCTTCTCAAACTGCTCTTTGGTGACGCTGAAGTTGGATTCAACAGCCGTTCGGGTCGAGACACCCCGGGCATAGGAAACGAGCATCTTTTTGGTGGCGTCGGGGCCAAATTTCTTGTTCATGAATTCGGCATAAAGCTGCGCCTGACAATAGGCCATCTGGCGATCTTCCGGCTCTTCCGGGCGAATGAAGCCAAGATTGATCGTGTCCAGATTCAGCACACCCTTGCGCTTCGGCACACGTTCCAAGAGCATTACATTCCAGGGCTGGGGCCGGGGGAAGCCTTCGCTCTGCACGGCCAGGGCCTCAGTAAACCAGTGCGGAATATTGAAATTGGTCTGCTGAAGGGTGATGACATGCACCAGCTCATGCGTGAGCACGCGGGCCCAATTAAATGGCTGTCGCGTGTTTCGCGGGCTTGCCAAGGCCACCACCCGGCCTGTGCAGGCACCCACGGTGGGCAGAAACGGCAGACCAACCGTGCGGCCGCTGAACCACTGATGATTCTTCATGATTTCAATGCGTGTCTGGCCGGCGGGCTCAAAACCGAGATCTTTGACGATTGCCGGATAGATCTTTTCAAGATATTCAGACATTGACCTTGCCAGCAGCTCGTCCTGCTCCGGGTCGTAAAGCACGCGGAAGTGGTCGCTGACGATCTCTTTATAAGTGGCCATGTGGGCCAGCACTTTCAGCATATTGTCGGCCCGCACGTTGAATGGGTCGAGATCAAAGGCCTCATCAAAAAGGGCATGGGCCTCGGTCTCTCGGCCGATCTGCATGTAGAGCATGCCAAGGCCGATTTTGGCATCGGCCCGCTTCGGGTCGGCGGCGATTGACTTGATAAAAGCTCGCTCGGCCGGCTGATATTTACGGCGGTCGGAAAGTCGCTCGCCCAGGGCATAATAAAAAGAGGCTGGGGCTTTATTTTGGGCCAGCACCTGCTGCTCAGCCTGCAAGAGGCCAAGCTCGTCGGTCATCAATTGCCGGGCGGCGGCCAGGCGGGCCAGAGCGTCTTCATCTCGCGGGGAGAGGGCCACGGCTTCATCGGCGGCTTTCAGGGCGTCGTCAAAGCGTTCGTCAGAGATATTCAGGTCTGCCAGCAGGGTTTTGGCAGGATGGTAAGCCGGGTTGGTTTGCAGGGCCCTTTCGGCACGCTGGCGACCGGCGGCGAGCTTGTAGCCATCAAGATCAGCCCGACCAAGTATGACCAGCACCTCGGCGGCAAGCGGATTAATGCGTAGGGCTTTTTGAAGCTCGGGGATGCCGCGTTTTTCGTTGTATCCGCTGATAAAAAGCCGACCAGAGGCGGCATTGGCCTGCCAGCAATAGGCGTCTTTTTCAATAGCGGCGTCATAAAGCTCGGTGATGATGTCGGAAAGGGCCTGAGAGAGCTGTTCGCCGCTGGTGCTCGCCCGATAAAACCGCTCGGCAGCCTGACCGGCTGTGACCAGATCAAGGGCCGAGAAAGCATCAGGGTTGGCGTTTCGATGCTTGATAAACCATTCCGATGCGGCTGTGGCTTCGTCGCGGCGGCCTTCGGCATCAAGCATGCGCACCTGAAGCCAGCGGGCGGCGATATGATCCGCGTTCTGCTTGAGGGCCGCTTCCAGCCATTTGCGGGCATCATCCCATTTGCCGGCGTCAAACGACCATTCCGCCAGCATGGCGGGAATATCTGCATTTTCGGGCAGTTTTTCGGCCAGTTTGGTGAGATCAGACGCTGCTTCAGCTCTTGCGCCAATTTCCGACATCGCCGCAGCCCGGCCAAGTGTGGCCTGAGCAAGCAGCGCTTTATCCGCCGAAGTGGCAGGCAGTTTCAATAGTGTGTCATAAAGCTCTACCGCTTCCGGGGCTTTGCCGGTCTGCACCAGCACACGGGCGTCTTCGAGCTTCTCTTTGGGGGCATCCTGCGCTGTAAGCGTAACGACCGATAACATGAAAAGCAGCCCAAAAATCAGATAATTCAAACGCAAGAATGGCTGACTGGGGCGCAGGTTGAAATATGCCATGCCGCGAGCCTCATAAAGCAGAAAAACCTGAACGGGCGGTTCAGTGGGGCGAATCGGATGAGCTGTCTTTTGACCGGTCTAACTCTATTTTAAACAGAAGGAGCCCGAATTGAAACAACCGGCCGATCGGCAAATCATCCGCAGGTCAGAGCTTATTACTCTGTTTGCGGCCATTTAATTGCCGAACACGCCAGAAATAGGGCTTCGGGATACCTGGCTGGCCGATGCCCTGAACCAGATCGGTATCAGATAGCAGACGCCATTTCACCAAGCGAATTGCCAATGCACTGTCGATGGAGGCTGGCAGCACCACGCGCTTCATAAATTGAAAATGTCGCAAAGAGCCCAGCATGACAAAGACATGAAACAAATCATGGGCCCCGAAAATGCCGGGCAGGGGGTCGGGTGAATCGCGCCAGTGAATAAGGGCCCCGATGGTATAGAACAGGCCGCCTTCGGCGATCATGCGGGTCTCTTTCCAGGCCACATTGCGGGAAAGATGGAAAAAGCCGGGAATGGCACTCCAGCCCATGGCCAGATAGATCGAAGTGGCGATCGGCTTGGGGATATGCTCAACCGTCATGCGGAGCACAGCGGCAGAGAGTGCCGCGAGCCAGATCAGCATGAGAGTGCGACGGCCCGTCGTTTCTTCCAGCAGATGCACGCCGATGGGTGTGAAAGTGCCTGCGATCAAGAGGCCGATGCCCATGTGGTCCAGCCGGTTATACCATTCAATGTCGGCCGGGGTGCCCTGCACGGCATGAAACACGGTGGAGCCGGCCGCGCAGCAGAGCAGTGTAGTGCCGTAAACCGTGACCGAGCATTTCTTTACCGGGTCGCCCGCCTGTTTCCGCAGCCGATAGAGCAGCGGCAACGCCAGCAGAAACCAGAGCCCGTGCGTAATGGCGCTGGCCGGCTCACGCAAGTTCAGAACAATTTCGGTGATTCTCATCCGGCGATTCCAGTCGTGGATTGTTCTGACACCGCGGGCGGCTGCATTGCTGGGCTTTTTTTCGAACTTTCCTGCATGTTGGCAGGAGAATTGAAGTCACCCAATGAATAGTGATCGGATGAATGGGGCGGTGGGGATGAGTAAAAGTGGGAAGGCTGGGAAAACAACCAGATAAATGAATTTTCAATCGCGTTAAACTGAGTTCAATCAGAAAATCAGTTTTATTATCAACTGATTTTGGATGCTCTTCTACGACATCAGGCTAACCCGAAGCGCTAGCTTTGAAGTTGCGCTTTTAGATGAAACTGTTTTCTTTGCGGCTCCAGAGGAGCCGTCTATGAATAGATATGGCCTCCGGCCATAAATAAGAGTAGGCATTGTATTATTGGGCTCCAGAGGAGCCGTCTATGAATAGATATGGCCTCCGGCCATACAAATCACCAAACTTTTTCCGGGTTTTTATTAACGGATCAAATTGCCGCAAATCAACGATACAAAAGCGCAACTTCAATGAGCGCTAGCGAGGGAATTATTCCGACTAATTCATCTTGTTTCTTATCCCTTGCTGGCGCTTTGGATTAGCCTTGTTTTTAGTAATGTGGATTATTGGGGAAATTCCCAAAAGTCTTGTCAACTCCGAATTCTCGATGAATTGGGTCAATATATCTGTTTGAAAATAAGCCGTGTGATTTTCGCTTTATCCTCGAAAACTAACCAAAAAAACGCTTTATCGCGGTGAATCATTTAATCAGACGAGCCCACGGATGGGGTCAGCGTGATAGACAAAATGGGGTCTGTCGAGTGCATCTTTCCAGGCGATTGACTGGGGCAGGCCCATGGCCTGATAAATTGTGGCCGCCATGTTTTCCGGCGTTTGCGGGTCGGAAGCTGGATATGCGCCAAGCCTGTCGCTAGAGCCGATCACCCGGCCACCTTTAACGCCACCGCCGGCAAAGAATACGCTCTGAACTGCGCCCCAATGGTCGCGCCCGGGCAACTGAGATTTCAGGCTTCGTTCGGTAAAGACTCTGGGCGTGCGGCCAAATTCACCCGCCATGACAATCAGAACGTCGTCCAGCATGCCTCGCTCGTACAAGTCGTCGATCAATGCCGAAACAGCCCGATCCGTCGGCGGAAAGAGAAAATCTCGCAGGTTTCGAAACGCGGCCTCGTGGGTATCCCATGCTTCATCATTGCCAAGATTCACTTGAACCATTCGCACGCCAGCCTCAATTAGTTGTCGGGCCATCAGCAGAGACCAGCCAAACGAATTGCGGCCATAGCGATCCTGAACACGATCAGGCGCGGCATGCACATCAAGTGCACGATGTACCCGGCCATCCATGATCATCGAAAGGGCCGTCTGCCGATGACGATCAAAAAAGCCGGTTTCAGCAGTCTGGCCAAGCGTACGAAGCTGACTTTCGATTGATTCAAGAAGCCCTGCACGGCTGCCGACCCGATCTGCCAGAAGGCCCTGCGCCAGCTCAAGCCGGGGAGCCTCAAATCGATAATCAGGCAGGGTCGTACGCCCATCGGCTCTCTGAAAAACATACTGGGGAAAAGCGCCGTGAATGTAACTGGTGTCGCGATAGCTGCTGGCTTCAATAAACCACGGTTCAAACCTGGGGCCCATTTCACCGGCAAACTGGCCGGGGATCGTGCGGCCCGTCACATGCACCAGCTTTTCCGGCAAAACAGCCGCGGGTGGCAGATTATTCCGGGGCGGAAACAGCCCGGTCACAACCGAAGCAATGCTCGGATAATCCGAGGGCTTGGGCCGATTCGGGTCAAAACCGGTCGGTACAGGAGTGCGGCCAGTGAGCATCACATGATGGCCGATCGAATGCTCGTTGTATGGATGTGTCAGCGACCTGACAATCGCCCATTGTTCGCTGCGAGCTGCCAGCATCGGCAAATGCTCGCAAATTGAAATGCCTGGAGTTCTGGTGGCAATCGGCTTAAATTCGCCACGTATATTCTCAGTGGCATCAGGCTTCATGTCGAAGCTGTCGTGCTGGCCAAGACCACCCGAAAGAAAGATATAAATAACCGCCTTTGGATTGCCCGACGGCAGCACCGAATCATTTTCGGCAGCCAATGATCTCAGACCCAGCGTATGATTCGAGCCCAGACCAAGCAGGCTGCTGGCACCTATCTCCAAAGCCGCCCGGCGCGAAAATCGAGGGTGTTTCATCATCGCCATGGCCAACTTTCAGCTACATTAGAGAGACTTCGCCAACCAGCGACAAACCGAATTTCAAGAGAAATCGGGTATTCAGCCAAAATCAGTGAGCAAATGCTTACGTGCTCGCTCCCCTGACATTTATCTGTTTGCTATCTCGTGTTCATTCATTAATCGACAATTGCGTATCAAATCTAATATACCAATACCGAAAGGATGTTCAACAAAAAGATTCTGATAGTCAGCATCTGTGACATAATTTTTATATCGGAATGATGTAAAAGAACAGAATTTTCTGGATTTATGGGCTGAAAGCCCAATTTAAGTAAGCCCCGGGCAAGCGTCAGTGACGCCCGGGGTTTAGCGATGACAAAACGTTAAATCGTCAATGATTGGTCCACGGTCTGCAAGAGCGTGGAGCAATTAAGTTTCAAGCAAAAAGAATCGTTTATTCCCCGGCCTGGCGGCCGGGAAATAAACATTGATATGGTCATCTATTACGTTACATTTACCCCGGACGTCGCTGACGCTTGCCCGGGGCTGATATGAGGTGGGCCTTCAGCCCACTCAAACCGATATTTATAGCGCTTTGTTTCAATCGTGGAAACATTGCTCTTAGCCCACCCACAGATCAACTTAGAAACTTGACAATATTCCCCAATTTTGTCAGGGGTTCTTCGTTTTATATGAAACCCTGTTCTGTATCGAAATAAACATCATTCACTTGTCAACAGCAGAAGGCAACCGCAGCAATCGCCGGGCGTTGGTGCTCAAAATTTTCATGGCGTCGGCGTCGGAAAGATCTGTCAGCACGCGGGCGATAGAAGAATGAGGGATCAAAATCGGGGCATGTGAAGCATAAACCAACCTATCGCCCCAGCCGGCGTCGAGCAGAGGCGGCAAGGCAAGGCCGCCCTCAATGCGGGCTGTATCAACCCAGAGATTCGGCAGCGCATCGGCCTTCAAGGATCGCATCAGCGTATTGAGTGCCCCCGAGAGCAGAAAAGGCTGATGTGGGTATTTTTGGGCAGTGGCGATGATATCTGCCGTGGCGACGTCGGGCACCTGTCCCAGCGGATGCTGGCGGCGAATGTCGTCGATATTCACCACCACCTGTAGCACGCTGCCATGGGCATGCGCCCACTGCACAAGTGCTTCTGTGGCCTTAAGTTCGCTGAGCCGATAGCCATGATAATTCGGATGCAGGCGAATGATCGGCAGGCGGCCTTGATGAAATGCCCAATACGTTTCCAGATGCTCCTGCCAGGTGGCGATGCTCGGGTCGATCACCGGCACAGTTGCTACTTCTGCGCCACCAACCATCTGCGGCTTAACGGGCGAATCGGCCGCGTGAATATTGTCCTGACGCAGATGATTGATCCGGCCTGCAAAAATGCGCGTAACACCCCACTGGCGAAGTATTTCGGCAAGCCGGGCAGTGTCTGCCGCCAGGGTTCGCCGCTCATAAGGGCCGAGAAAGGCAGCCATGTCGATGATCATTGCGTCACCTCACATGGGTTGGCCCCGGCATCGCCCGCCTTTGGCTTCAAGCCTGCCTTTGCCGGCAGAATCGAAACGAGATTATCCCAGAGAATTCGCTTTTTGACATCGTCCGGCAGATTTGCGCCCAGCACTTTGCCCAGTTGCACAGCCATCTGGCGACCGGTGGTGTCAGAGCCAAAAATCACCCGTCCGGGGCCGAGCCGCTCAACGGCCTGTTCCACTATGCCCGTTTCAGGCTCGCTGCCACCGGTTTCTGCGTAAACATTTTTCAGGTTTCGCACATTTTCGATGCCCCGAAAACCCGCCCCGCCCAAATGCCCCATGATGATTCGCGCTTCAGGCACGGCGGCGGCCAGCTCGGCCAGATCTTCCGGCGACGATTCGCCCCCCTGATTCCCGCCCGCCTTGATCCAGACATGCTGAAGAACCGGCACACCCAAAGCGGCCGCATGACGCACCACGCTGATGACTCGTTTATCACTGGCCCGCACCGCCACCCATAACTTCACGCCCAGCATGCCATTACGAGTTATTTGTCGGTCAAGTTCGGCCCGAGCGGCATCGGGGTCAGACGGATTCACATAAGCAAAGCAGATAAAGCGATCAGGAGCAAGCTTTTGCACTTCCAGGCCAAGGTCGTTGGCTGCGGCGCAGGCTTCGTTGGTGGGCGAAGTATTCCAAGTGCGGCCCAAGTTCATTAAGACCATGCGGCTGACCCCGGCGGTATCGGCCTGCTGGATCAAAAAATCAGCGGCCTGACGTGGGGTGGCCTGTGGCCCAACTCTCGGCACCGGAAAGGGATGGACATGGACGTCAAGGACAGGGCCGGGTGGAAGTAATTTTTTTCGTAGAGCGGATAAATCAAAGTTTTGTCGCATACGTCAGTGTCCACTGCGATGCACTTGTAAAGAATGCCGGAGACAGGATTTGAACCTGCACGAGAAAAAATCCCACCAGCCCCTCAAGCTGGCGCGTCTGCCAGTTCCGCCACTCCGGCATGGAGTGAGAAATCGTTGATTTCTTCTTAACAGTCTAAAGTCCGTTTCAGAAAAGTCAAGCATCAGCCTCAAGGAAGACTCAAGCCGACCGACGATTTCAGCCGAATCTTTACCACGTGATGACCGCAAAATGGCAGGGAGGCCGTCGCAGTGTCAATTGCCCGCATGCGATGGTTTAAGTGCTGCCGTTTCAGATGGTTAAACCACCCATTTTATTTACTCCCGATGCTTGTTTCTCTCACGACCGCCCTCGTCATTAATGCCTCTGAAAAAGTTGAAAAAGGGCGTTCAACAACCACTTCAATCGCGGGCCGCGCTTTCGTATTAAGCATGGCTGAGGGGCAACATCGCTGGCGATTGCCCGTTACAGGCAGTCGCGATACGTGGCTTGTGGCTGTAAGCCGTGTTCATGAGAAAAAAAATCAGGGAGAAATCATCCTCAGGGCCGCGTTGAAATCGAATGATAGTCGTCCATCGGCGACGAATCGCATTCTGGCCTGGCGATCGCCCGTAGGAGACGCTGGTGTGATAAAAACAGGCCATCGTGTCGCCCGGCCTGCATTTCAGCCACTCAATAAATCAGCACAAACTGCCAGAAAAACACGCGAGTTTTATGTCCAGACTCGCAGCGGCTCGAGCGATGAATTTTCAGAATACGAAGTCATAAAGTCTGTTTTGATCGCTTCAGGCAAGACTGTCAATGTCTATCTGGATAGCATGGAAAACGCTGAAAGCCGGCAGAAAACCGCAGAAGAGATCGTCAAAATATTTGACCACGATATACCATCAAGTGTGGTGCCACGCATCGGCCGGGCTGGGGATATTGACGGCGATGGCAAAATGGCAGTGCTGCTGACGCCTGCACTCAGCCGAATGGCCGATGGCAAGATGGCCATCGATGGTTTTGTCAGACCATCTGACTTCGACCCTGCCGGAACCCTGCCGCGCAGCCATGCCGCCGATGTCATTTTCATAAATAGTCGGGTGAACGACTCTGGCTACCTCAAAAGCCTTTTGGCTCATGAATTTACGCATGCCGTTGCGGCGACTGTTCGTCAGCTTATAGCGGCTGAAGACGAAACAGAAGTGGAAGAGGAAGAGAGCTGGCTGGAAGAAGGGCTGGCTCACCTCAGCGAACGCTGGGTTGATGGCTCGTGGGCTAATTTAAATTACCGCATTTCAGCCTATTATGAGTCTCCCGAAAGCAATCGGCTGATCGTGAATGATCAGGCAGGGCTTGGTAGTGGCCGATCGCATGGGCATCGCGGCGCAGCTTTTCTATTCCTCAGGTGGTGCGAAGAGACTTACGGCAGCGACTTGCCACGACGACTGATCGAATCACGACTGACCGGAATTGAAAATCTGGAAAATGCAACCGGCTCTGATTTCAATGAATTATTTCGGGCCTGGACATTGAAATTAATGGGTGAAATTTCGGGCGAAGGCTCGCTGGAATCGGTAAAGGATCGTGCTCTGCTCGATGACTGGCTGGCAGGAACCCCCCGTGAAACATCGCTGACGATTGCATTTGAATCGCAGGAGCTAACATGGAATCCACAAGCCACAGCCACGCGATTTTTCCGCATGTCTGCCGAACAAGCAGAGGGTGAGGAGTCGTTTCTCGAATTAGAACTTGAGGGAGCAAACGACGAAGACTTTCAAGTGACGGCTATGCCGCTGCTTGACCGACATCTGGGGATGGACTTGCGTGCAGTGGTGGAAAACAGTTCAACTGAAACTGAGCCGGCAGGCGTGAAAATAAAGCTTTTGATTCAGAATCGCGACCCCAGGCACAGGCTGATATTGCAATCGGCCGCATGGGAGAATCACTCTAAAACCACCGACAGCAAAAAGGCCAGGGCCGCTCGAGGGCAGTTTGATATTTTAATGATTGCCCGGCAATTCGGTAGCTATAAAATTGAACCTGGAAAAACGCTGGAAACACCACCAATTTCAATTCCCATGAATCAGTTTTCTGAGATGGATCTGATACACTGGAAAATTGTGGCACACGACGAATCAGGCAAGCCGATATTTGCGCAGGCTAATGCCAAATATTTGGAAAAGAAACCATCTGAGCGAATTGCAAACCGCGAAGATATCAAGACTAAACCGGTTCGTAGATAATATTAAAATTCTTGTTTGAAGCAACATTGCAACGAAAAATTGAGTGCGTTTCGACGCGTTCATTTAATAGACTCAATGTTTCAGGATGATTTTTGAAATGATCACTGGATTTTCAGCAGAACTTTTAGACGAACTTGATGATTGCAAACGGCGGATTGGTCATTTATGATAGCAAATCTTCAGCGGAGAACTGATTCCCCCCTCATGAGCCCACCGGGCCTTCGCTCCGCATCGAAACAACCCTGAAAAAACGGATAAACAACCATGAGATTCCGCCGCATTCTGACCTATTCACTCTTCGTTGCGAGCCTTGCCGCGACGACCCAGGCAGCCGAAAAATCAACAACTCCTTTACGCATGGGCTGTGGGCACATGACCTTTGATACAGTGCCCGGCTGGGCTCTTGGTTCCGACGGCAAGTCGGTGCTGGGTTCAACACACGGCGGCGTGGCTGTGGATAAGTCAGGCAATATTTACACCAGTGCTCATGCGGGTGTTTTCGTCTTTTCGCCTGATGGTAAGGTTGTTCGCAAGTTTCTGGGCGATCAATACGCCGACATGCACGATATTAAATATCGCGACGAGCCAGAAGGCGAATTCATTTACGCAGCTCGAAACACCAAAGCAGAAGGCATGAAATTCAATGCCGTGACTGGTGAAATTGTGCTGAAACTGCCATTTCCCAAAGAGTCGGGCCTTGATTTGAAACGCTTCAGCCCGACTGCAATTACCGTGGCCCCCAATGGCGATATTTTCCTCTCTGATGGCTATGCCAGCGATCACATTTTCAAATTCGAAAAAACCGGTAAATACATCAAGCATTTCGGCGAAAAAGGCAACGGCCTGAAACAATTCAACACCGCCCACGGCATGACGCTCGACACTCGCTATGAGCCAGCCCGACTGCTCATCTGCGACCGTAACCACCAGCCCAAGGGGCGGTTATTGCATTATGACCTCGATGGCAATTTCATTGAAGAAGTTGTCACCGGTCTGGGCATGCCGACTTCAGCCATTGTGCAGGGCGATCATGTTTCAGTGCCAGACCTTCATGGCCGACTTGTGATTCTGGATAAAAGCAATACGATTATTGCCGTTCTGGGCCATAACCCTGACCCCAAAACCCGCAATAATTTCAACGTGCCTCAGGACAAATGGATTGAAGGCATTTTCAGCGGCACCCACGGCTCTGCCTGGGATAAGGACGGCAACCTCTATATTCAGGACTGGAACGTCTCAGGGCGTCTGATGCGGCTGAACAAAGTCAAATGATAGTCTGATTACATTTAACACCGACTGATGCAAATTTCAAAAGGATGATCATTTGATCATCTTTTTTAATATGGCTAAACTCAAATCAGAGAGAAAACCGGAGTTGATACGACTTTTGGGAATTTACTAATAATCCACATTTTTAAAAATAAGGCGAACAAGGCTAAACCAAAGCGCAAGGGAGGGATAAGAAATAAGACAGATTACTCAGAATAACTCCCTCGCTAGCGATCTTTGAAGTTGCGCTTTTTGAGGAATCTGTTTTCTTTGCGGCTCCAGAGGAGCCGTCTATGAATAGTTATGGCCTCCGGCCATTTAAAAATCCTATCAAATCCTGGGATTTCAGCCAATCGACGATACAAAAGCGAAACTTCAAAACTAGCGCTTCGGGTTAGTCTGCTGTCGTGGAATTGCGGCCAAAAAGCAGCAAAGAGAAAGAAATATCCGGTTTTCTGAATGAACGGAGTTTAGTTTTAAATTATTTTGAATATGATCAAATGACTTTATGTACGAGTCCAAGTTTGGTCATGGAAATAACAATGAGCTCCACGCCGGCGGCGAGCTGAACGACATTAAGGCCGGCTGAAACGAGCCTTAAAATCGGCATGAAGCCCGGAATTTTAATAATATAATCATTTAAATACATTGCCAGAAAATCGAGAAGCATGACGATCGAGAGCGCGAACCACATCGCTTTATTCATGCCTTCGATTGTCGCTGAAAAAATGGCATAATGCATGATAACAGCCACGGCAGCCGGGGTAACGATCATCGGAGTGGCCAATGGACTGACGGCAATCTGAAATGGTAATTTATTTTCAACATCAAATTCCTGAAGAGGATTTTTATTAAAAATGGTATTAAGCCCTGATATGAGCAGCACGATTCCGGCAGAGATCCGAATTGAGTCGGGAGTGATATGTAATCGGTGAATGTTTGAGTTGGCCGTAAAAATGATAAAACAACAGATCAGGCTTGAAAAAATTGAGGCCAGCATTGCGGTTTTATGTTTGAAACTTCGATCGCGGCCCCTGGTAATAACTGCGAATGTCGGAATAATTTTAGTTGGGCCCATCAGCATGAAGAAAATGGAGATAAGAAAATGCAGCCGATCCATGATTTTATTGCCTTTGAATCGCTCGCCAGGTTGTTAGAAGAATCTTCGAGACATCATAATCTTTCGCTGCTCTCATTTCTTTAGTAAAATACGAATCAGTCTTCGCGAAGACCAGAAATGGTTAACCGAAAATCGCATATCACTGTCACAATCTCAATCACTTCGCCGCCATTGAAGGGAAACAAAAAACATGACACCACAGGAAAAAGCCGAGACGCTTGGCATTAAATTCACAAAACAGGAACCCGGCTACCTGGCTCTGGTTGTTCGCACAGGCAACCTGCTGATCACATCCGGCCATGTGAGCGACCTGAAAGGCAAGCTGGGCGATGGAGTGAGTGTGGAAGACGGCAAAAAAGCTGCCCGTGAATGTGCGGAGAAGATCCTGAACTCAGTCTGGAATTTTCACGGCACGCTGAACGGCCTGAAAGTGCTGAAACTACTTGGCTGCGTGAATTCGACGCTCGATTTTCATGAGCAGCATCTGGTTGTCAATGGCTGCAGCGACCTGCTGCATGAAATTTACGGCAAGACGACTGATGGCTATCATGCCCGAAGTGCACTTGGATTTGCCCAGATTCCAACCGGCTCTGCGGTTGAAGTGGAAGCCATTTTTGAAATCAAATCGAACTGATTTTGATCGACTGATCAACCACAGGCCCGGCGTTTGGAAAAATCAAAACCCATGCGCCTGGCTTTTCAGTCTCTTCATGGTATTTTGATACCGCATTGGCATTTCTCGGATTCGCTCTTTAAGAAATTGCATTTCAGCCTGATTTCGATTACTTACTTGAACTACACCAGCAGGCGGAATTTCAATTTCGGCGATTGTCATTGCTTGTTTTTCTCGATTCACGGCAACGATCTTCTTTCCATCAGCAATTAATGTCACCCCTACATTGGCTTCAATCAGAGGGATCTGGTTTTCCTTTGATCTGGCCAATACAGCAGCATCCTGAGCCTTACTGACAGATCCGAAGGAGGGAACAATCAGCATTTGAGCACCATCATACTTCATAATCTGGGCAAGCAGCGGATTCCATCGATCATTGCAAATCATGAGGCCCACTCGTCCAAAAGGAGTATCAAAGGCTCTGGCCTCATGCCCCAGCCGATTAAACCACCAGTCTGGATGAGCCCCCTCTGCCAATTGCATTTTATGATATTTGCCACTGATTTTTCCTGTGTTATCAATAAAAATCGCCGTATTATAAATATCATCGCCCACTTTCTCGGCAAAACCAAAAACCAAGCATAGTTTTATTTCTGCAGCAAGCTGCTGAAATTCTCGAATAATCAAATGGTCAATAGAAATTGCAACTTCTTTCATCTTTTCTGCCGGTATCTCGCCCTTGATAATTTCATTGACAATATAACCATCAATTGCACCTTCGGGGGCCACTGCAATCTTTGCATCTGATTTTGCTGCCTCTCGAAACAACTTTTTTAACTTATCTGCATTTTTATTGATCGCCAGTTTCTCAGGTTCAAAAGAAATTGCAGCAACTTTAATTATGTCACCGCCGAAAGTATTATGAATTAATATTAATACATCAAAAGCAAAAACAAATAACACCAGCTTTTTAGCGGAGAACAGATGGATTTTCATTGATTCACCTTTTTTCGGAATACATTATTCCATTACCGTGCTTTCTTTGATTATGATCAGCAAGAGAGTATTAATCAATTATTATGATGATCATTATCTTGAAATTTTCAATCAAAGAATGTTTGTTTGTTGTTCAGAATCTCAACGGAAATTGCTTGAAATTCGTTGTCTGATCATTCAGAATAAAGTCAAATGTGATTCAACCAGCCGAAACCATGCTCGCCTGAATGGAAAATATCGTGATCTCCTCGACCAGACGCACTCTGATCCAGGGCTTTTCAGCCTCGCTGGCCCCTTTTCTGATAGGCAGTCGTCTTTTCGGTGCAAAATCAGCCAGCGAGCGTGTCAATATCGGCCTGATTGGTTCTGGCAATCAGGGTTTCTGGCTCTTGAGCCGATTTCTGGCTGCAGATCTCGGAAATGTCGTTGCTGTCTGCGACTTGAATGAAGGTAGCTACGGCTATAAAGAACCTGATCATTTTTATGGACGCGAGCCCGCCAAAAAACTTGTCCTATCGAAAAATGGCGGGAAATACAATTGCGATGCCTATGCTGATTTTCGAAAAGTGCTCGATCGAAAAGATATTGACGCTGTTATTGTGGTTGTTCCCGATCACTGGCACAAAATTATCAGTGTGATGGCCCTTGAAGCGGGAAAGGATGTTTACTGCGAAAAACCGCTGACATTTGCTATGTCAGAGGGTCGGGAAATGATAACTGCGGTTCGCAAAACCAAAAGAATATTGCAAACTGGCAGCCATGAACGATCTAACCCAGTAAGCCAATTTATCTGTGAAGCAGCAAAATCTGGAAAAATCGGTAAGCTGACGAAAGTCATTACCAAGGTTGGATACAACAATAAAATTGGCCCTGGGCCTGGCTGGAAGCCGACGCCTGTGCCTGCTAATTTTGATTATAAAACATGGCTTGGCCCAGCACCACGACTTCCCTATCATACGGATAGATGTCTTTACCGTTTCCGATTTCATTATGATTACTCTGGTGGACAAATTACAAATTTTGGAGCCCATTCCAACGATATGGCTCACTGGGGAATGGGAATTGATACCGGCGGGCCAGTACAGATCGAATGCCTGGATGCCAAATTTCTACCGGATGGAAGCCTTTTTAACACCGCCACCGAAACGCGATTTCGCTGTATTTATGAAAACGGTGTCGAGCTGATCTGCGAAAGCGGCTCCGAACAGGTGCAAACACGATTTGAAGGCACGCAGGGATGGCTTCAGACCGGTTATAAGGGCACTACGGCATCAGATCCTGAATTATTAAAAGGCTTGCCGACCAAACCGTCCGGTACAAGTGACCCACATTCCGCACATCTGGCCAATTTTATCGACTGCGTAAAATCGCGTCAGGAGCCTCGTGCTCCGGTTGAAATAGGTCATGCCTCCGCCGCTCTCTGCCATATTGCAAATGCAATGATTCGTCTTTTTCCCCAGCGTGGCCCAGAGATTCAAAGCAAATGGGATCCAAAAGCCGAACGATTTACTAACGACGATGCTGCAAATAAAATTCTTGTTCGCGAAACACTTGACCCATGGAGCTGATAAATCAGGCTCGATATTCAGATTTCAATCGTCATTGAAACAACTCAACTATTGAAATACAAATCCAATGATTTCAATTGATCTTTCGGGCCGGACGGCCATTATCACCGGTGCATCTCAGGGCCTTGGTCTTGCTACCGCAAAGATTCTACATACTGCCGGCGCCAATGTGATTATCAACTACTTCCCAGATGAATCTGGGATCCAGGCAAACAAAGCAAAGCACCTTGTCGAATTACTGGGGAGCCGGTCAATTGCATTTGCAGCGGATGTGCGCAGTGAAGCTGATTGTCATTCCATGGTCATGGCAGCTCTGAAAGAATATGGTTCACTGGATATTCTGGTCAATAATGCCGGTATCCTGCGAGATAGGACCATGAAGAAAATGCAATTTCAGGATTGGAAGGATGTTATTGATACCAATTTAACCGGCGTATTTAATATGTGCAAGGCGGCTTCCGAGGCGCTTTCAGAAGGTGGAAGAATTGTCAATCTTGCATCCATCAGCGCAATTCTGGGTTTCTTTGGTCAATCAAATTATGGTGCGGCTAAAGCAGGAGTTATCGGCCTGACTAAGGTACTTAGCCGCGAACTTGCAAGAAAATCCATAACCGTGAATGCTGTTGCACCTGGCGTGGTGCTAACGGAGATGGGAAAATCAATTCCCGAAGCCTCGCGCGAGCAAATGCTATCGCAGATACCACTTGGGCGATTTGGTGAACCGGATGAAATTGCCAATTGCATTTTATTTCTCTGCAGCACACTGGCAAATTACATCACTGGCCAGACTTTGCATGTCAACGGCGGATGGATTGGATGAACCAGCGGCGAGACCGGAAGATTTGTTCTGCCGACGAAGCCGTTTCACTGATAAAATCAGGTGATACGGTCGTCAGTGGTGGTTTTGTCGGGGCTGCTCATCCCGAAGGCCTGACGGCTGCAATTGAACGACGATTTTTAGCATCTGGCCAACCAAGGAACCTGTCAGTTGTCTATGCAGCAGGGCAGGGCGATGGAAAAACCCGTGGCCTCAATCATCTTGCTCATAAAGGGCTCGTTCGGCGCGTGATTGGCGGGCATTGGGGCCTTGCACCCAGACTTGGCCGGCTGGCCATTGAGAATAAAATTGAAGGCTATAATTTTCCTCAGGGGGTCATTTGTCAGCTTTTTCGTGATATCGCAGCTGGCCGTCCTGGTTGCATTACTCATGTAGGACTTGGCACTTTTGTCGATCCTTTGCAATCTGGTGGAAGTCTGAATTCAATCACAAAAGAACCGCTTGTTGAAAGAATTCAGCTTTTGGGTCGCGAATGGCTGTTTTACAAGGCTTTCCCTATTAATGTTGCATTAATTCGTGCAACTTCAGCCGATATCAATGGTGGTCTCCAGATGGATCAGGAAGCGATTATCGGTGAGGCGTTACCGATCGCGCAGGCAGTCAGAAATTGCGGTGGAATTGTTATCGCACAAGTAAGTAAGCTGCTGGATCATTCAGCACATCCACAGCATGTAAGAGTACCTGGAATTCTTGTCGATCATATCGTCGTGGCCGGGCCAGGTGAACACGAACAGACGTTTGCAGAACAGTTTAACCCAGCCTATTGTTCAAATGAAACAACTGCAAAGAATCATTTTATTATTAATGAAATTCAAAATGATTACCCGCCGATCGATGAGAGATCTATTATAGCAAAGAGAGCCTGTGATGAGCTATTGCCAGGTTCTATTGCAAATCTTGGGATCGGTATGCCGGAGGGTATTGCAACTATTGCAGCCAGACGAAGGATATTAGATTCATGCACGCTGACTATTGAAAGTGGTCCGATTGGTGGTCAACCGGCTGGCGGACTGAGCTTCGGTGCTTCTGCCTGGCCTCAGGCCATTATTGATCAGCCATCTCAATTTGATTTTTACGATGGAGGTGGCCTTGACTATGCTGCGCTTGGTGCTGCGCAGATAGATCGGCAAGGCAACGTTAATGTGTCACGATTTGGTCAAAAGGTTGCAGGTATTGGTGGTTTTACCAATATTTCTCATAATGCAAAAAAACTGGTTTTTTGTGGCACATTCACTGCTGGAGGACTGAAAATACAAGTTGAAAATGGGAAATTACGAATTCTGCAGGAAGGGAGTCAAATCAAATTTGTTGAAGATGTTGAACAGATTGGATTTTCATCTGACCCATGCTATCGCCGATCAAAGGAAGTATTATATGTGACTGAGCGTGCTGTTTTTGGCCTATCAGAGGGCAGGTTAGAGTTACTTGAAATTGCGCCTGGTATTGAAATCGAGCGAGATATTCTACCAATGATGCAATTTCAACCATTGATCCGACATGTCCGAACAATGCCGGATCATTGTTTTATCCAAAAATAATCATCGTTGGACAATTTCAAATGAGACAAGTTGTAATAATTTCAGCCAAACGGACTCCCCAGGGTCGATTTCTAGGCAGCCTTTCAAAGCTAAGTGCTGTTGATCTTGCTGTCGCTGCTGGAAAGTCAGCCTTATCTGATTGCAATCGGCCTGAGCTTATTAATGAAATTGACGAGACGATCATCGGTAATGTGCTTTCTGCCGGACAGGGGATGAATATTGCGCGACAAATTGCAATCGGGCTTGGTTTGCCAAATCACAGCTCGGCTTTCACTGTCAATATGATGTGTGCATCGGGCATGAAGGCGATTATGTCAGGATGCGATGCCATTCGAAGCGGTTCGGCTAATCTGGTGCTTTGTGGTGGTTCCGAATCGATGTCTCAGGCCCCTTATTTACTGCCAAGGGCCCGAACAGGATTAAAGTTTGGTGACGGTATATTAATCGATTCCATTTTAAGAGATGGCTTGGTGGATGCTTTTGATCAGCAGCATATGGGGCTGAATGTTGAACGTCTTGCCCGGGAATTTAAAATCACACGAAATGAACAGGATACATTTGCCTGTTTATCACAATCTCGCTACTCAGAAGCGAACAAAAGAGGCATATTTGAAAATGAAATGACACCTGTTGCTGGCGTGAAAATTGATGAACATCCAAGGGCCGATACAACATTAGAATCATTGGCTCAATTGAAACCGGCTTTTGATCCGGCTGGAAGTGTTACTGCGGGGAATGCTTCCGGAATAAACGATGGGGCGGCAATTGTCTTACTTGCTTCTCGCGAATATGCTGATCATCATAATATTCGTCCGTTGGCAATCGTTGAAGATTATGCCGTTGCCGGGTGTGAACCGAAAAGAATGGGTTTGGGGCCTGTTTTTGCCATCAATAAATTATTGAGAGATAATAAAAACCTGAAAGAATTTGATCGAATTGAAATTAATGAAGCATTTGCAGCACAAGTATTGGCTTGCCTTTCAGAATTAAATTTGCAAGCATCTGATATCAATTATCATGGTGGATCAATTGCACTTGGCCACCCCATTGGGGCCTCGGGCGCTCGATTAGTCGTACATCTTGCACATCAGATTGCATCTGGAAATGCTCGGCAAACGCTGGCAAGTCTTTGTGTTGGTGGTGGCATGGGAGCGGCATTGACACTAAAGAAACCGAATTGAATCATGCCATATGAAAGCTAATGAATTATATAATCAGGCTTATGAATGATCTGCTTCATAAACTCACCGATATGCGTAGAAAAATGATAAACAGAGTAAAATCAAAATCACCATAAGATTTCAAGGAATTGTTTCCATGGATATTGCAGGATTAATGCTTGCGGCGGCTGTTGCCTTAGCGGCATATTTACTGAGACATTGGGAGAACGTGCGTCCGAAATGGCCACGCGTGGGAGCACTTGACAGACTTTCAATTCGACTCAGAAGTTTTGGTATATGGCTACTCTGGCTGGAAGCTCTACTGTTGGCAATTGGTTCACAACTTCCCATAGAGCTTCGCCGTGATCGATTATTATTCGTCATGATCTGGGCAATTATTGGGTTTCTGGCTATCATACTATTAATCTTGTCGATTGCAGATTCGATTATTCGACTTGTGGCACATCGAGTCAGAGCGACGGCAATTGAGCAAGTGATGCAGTCTCGAATTGGTCCCACGAAGCCTGATTCTGAAGGTGAGAATCCTGGCAAAACTGAATTTCATTAATCTCAATGAAATCAAAAGGTTAGAAATGCTGACAAATAAATTCAACTCTCAAAAAGCAATAACATTACCTGAAGTGATTCTGGTGATTATTATTCTGATCTTTGTCGTTTTATTGCTTCTATCCAGATTACCGCGGTCGCGGGAAGATTCAAGGGCGACGATTTGTCTGGCGAACCTTTCACAAATTGGGCAGGCAATGTTGCTGTATTGTCAGTCAAATAGAGATACACTTCCCGTAGTCAATACATGGTCTGGAGTCGATTCAATACCCGACTCGAGCCCCCTGGCTGCATTTCGAAACGAGCTTCAGATTGGTGATTTTGTTCTTGTCAATGCACAGGTTAATGCCACAAAAAATTCGGAATTTCGTAAGAACCCTCAACGAATAGCTGGCCTCCGATGTCCCTCTGACCGCACATCAGAGCCTCTGCTGGCAAGCAACTATCGTGGTAATGCCGGGGTAAATGCGCGTGGTGAAATGGGAGCTTTTTCGATCGGTGTCCCGACAAGTTTGCCGCAGGTTGAAAAGAATGATGGATTATCCTTTACCGCTGCTTTCTCAGAGCGATTGATTGGAAACAAAATGAAATCTCGGTCGCTGGAAAACTATCTTCTATTTGATATTTGTGTAGATGCAGTTGCATTTGGCGTGAATGGAAATGCTGCGAATCAGGATTATCAGATTGATGCAGGCCATGATTGGTCGCGTGGAGATTGGCGTAATACGCTTTATCATCATGGATTAAAGCCAAACTGGTTACACTCTGCCATTGCAAAAAAAGATGTTTGTGGACAGATAGGGGCATCAAGCGGCCATGTTCGGAGTGTCAATGTGCTGATGCTTGATGGATCAGCGCGGACTTGGAAAGAGACGGTTGACCCTACCGTCTGGAAGCGTCTGGGCGGAATTAATGATTCAAATGATGATTAATATGCATTGAAGAATTAATTCCGATACCATTTCCAGACTGCTTCCTGCCCAAAATTCTCTTCGCATGTAATCGTCATTTTTTCAGGCATCGGCAAATTATTCTTCGAAAATTCTTCGAGCAGTTGTAATCCAAGCCAGCGAGCAAGTAATTCGGTTGTTGTATTTGAAATAGGAAGAACAATACACTCATCCTGAGGGAAGCTCCAATATCGATCTTTATAGGTAACTCGCCAGTTATTCTGATCTGATTGCAAATGAATTTTGTCGCTTTGACCAGGAAGCAACATACGATGATCGAGACCATTGATCATTTTTGCAAAAAGATCTCTTAATGCAATAAAGTCAAAAACATACTGATTTTCATCAAGTGGGCCGGTGACTTCGACTGATGCCCTGTAATTATGGCCATGAAGGCGTTCGCAGTGATCGCCATCGTAGGTGATAAAATGACCGGCGCTGAAGACGAAACTGTCTTTCTCAACTTTTACTTTATATTTCTCAGGCATTTAGTTTTCCTCAACCGATTTCAATTGAAATGCAACCCGTGTTTCAATGTCAGCAGGTTTTTGAATCCTGCCGTGAAGCAGGGCCGCAAAGAGAGTTGCCGTGACAAGATCTGCCGTGGTTCCGGGATTTCTGGAATGACCAACTGCTCTTAACCATTGGTCGAGTGATTTCAATTCACTGCGATAGCTTGATGAACCGGGGTGGTGCTCCAAAACCCGTTCAGCCATTTTTGCAGATTCTTCCGCAATTTTCCAGCCACACTTACGAGCAATCAGCGTGTCAGGCAGCCTCGCCATGAAATGCAAGTGGCACCAGATGGTCATATCTTGCCATTCTTCAGTTGAGAATGAATTATCTAGTAATGAGGTTATTCCAATTGAAATAATATCATGGAATCCGTTGGCATATTGTTTTGCAACGGAGTCATATGACATTGCCATTTGCATAATCTGATCAAGAGGTAATGTTGGAACTTCAAGAATATCGTGATCTTTAACATCGCCCATACCGCCTGGATTAGCAAGCCTGATTGCACGATAAACGGATTGGCTATCTTGAATATTGAGTTTATTAATTGTATTCTGAATTGTATCTTTTGCAATATTTCCATAATGAAAAAAAGTCCATGCCAAAGGTGCTAGCAGAATCATCTGACCAAGATTTGTATTTGTTGATGTTACGTGACGGGTTTGGATGATTGAATTAAGAATTAATTGGCCAACGCTGCTATAATCGTCATTTAAAAATGCATAATAAATTGCCCTGGATGAACGGATGAAGTCAATAACTTTAAGGTCGTGAAAATTCCATTCACCGCCTGGATAAACATTTCCGGGTTTTGCTGATAGCACCTCCATTAAACAAGCAATTAAAGCAGCGTCTGCGATTTTCTTTTTAATTTCATTCATAGACAGATTCCAGATTTCATTTTTAATAGCCATTCAGCAGCAATGTCAATTTGACACACATCCGAAATTGCTCGCCAACCTGGCACACCATTGATTTCTATCAGATAGATACGACCCTCAAGATCATAAATAAAATCAATACCTAGAATTACACTCCCAACTTCTTTTGCCGTTCGAATTGCAATATCTTTGATTTCATTCGGCAGATTTCGTATAGGCTCGGCTCGGGCTCCCTGAGCCACATTGGCACGCCATTCTGCTTCTTTTGCAATACGTTTCATCGAAGCAATGATTTCATGTCCAAGAACCATCACACGGATATCAGAACCATTATTCTTAATAAACTTTTGAAGATAAATCACGGAACCAATCTGACTGAGTGATTGAAAGACACGCCAAGCCTGTTCATAGTCGGTTATTCGAATCAACCCTCTTCCTTCTGAGCCAAATATTGGTTTACAAATTACATCTCCGCTCATTTTTTGAAATGCAATCATCGCATCTTCAACAGATTCTCCGACCCACGTTGGCGGAACATTGATGCCTGCGGCTGAGAGTCGTGCAAGCGACAATGCTTTATCGACGGCCATTTCGATCACTTTGGGCGGATTGGCAATTTGCATTCCCGACTCTGAAAGTCGATGGAGCATGTCCATCCGAAATACCACTTTTTCCAGACCCGCTGGAGGCATCATCCGGACAAGAATTGCATCCTGATCGTTTAATCGATGACCATTTGCATGGATCGCCTGCAACGAGTTGCAATCTACCAACATACCCAGCGAAAGTTGCTGAAATAATGCTGTATGAATTTGAATATCGTGCTCAATAGCCGCTCTGTGAAGATCCTGAATATGCCAGCCATGACCTGAGGCCAAGACTGTCATTTTCATTTTTCTTGAGGAGAAAGCTTTCGATTTCATTTCGTACCTGATGGCAGACGAAATGAATCAGAAAGGAGGTCGGCCCTGATTTTTCCAAACTCGTGGGATCGACCAGTTTCAATGTTCTCAAAAATCACGCGTGCCGGGGCGAAAAGCGCTGGATCTACCTGATAGAAATCATAATTGTATTTCTTAAAGATTTCGCCGAATGGTTCACCGTAATCGCGAGAGGCTGATGAAGGCAAATGTCTCCCAATTTCGGTAATCGATTGGGATATATCATTACAACCTGGATCTTCAGGAAAATCAGCCCCAGTGACCTGTATGATTACAGTTGCCCCATAGAGTACAGCATCATTAGTTCGGCCAATTGCATCCATGTCATTTTTTGCAACAGGTGGCAATGGTGCCCACCCCTGAGCTGAAACAATTCGAGATAAATCGAATTTTAATTCAACAAGTTTATGCAGCGCGGTTTCAACACTTCTTGCCACAACCTGAATTCCGCCAGCGACACTTGCTGTCGGAGCCGCTGCTAAAGTCAGCCGATCAGGTGATATTTTGCAATCAATTGCAATTTTTTCGATTATTGAATCGGGTGGTCTTTTACGACACTCCAGCACACCAATAACACGATCAGGCTTCTCAGAATAATTCAGGCTCGTCAATAATTCTTCCTTGCAAGCGGCTGCACGCATGGGGCCCGAGCCCATTGCGAAAAACTTGCCTTCGCTCAAAGCCCAGCCTGCATATTGGCTGAGCAGGCATGCTGCCACAGGATGATCCGTTGAGACCTGTACGATCGGCCTATCAATTCCTGAAATATGGCTTTGAACAATGGTTATATCTGCCAGATCAGCCATGCAGATTCGAGCCAAAGCAAGCCCGGCAGCAATACCTCCAGAAGTTTCAATTCCGCAATCGATCCATCGTGCCATTCCATGAATTTTTTCCGCTTTGACTCTGCATAATGCCGCATTGTGAACGAGCAAATCGGCGACTCGGGAAGCACGCTCATTGAGCGATTCGGGAATATTCAATTCCTTTGAGAAATGAGCTTTTGCTGACATCCTGAATTATCTCTTTCTTTTGTTTGTAAAATCATTTGGATTTGCAAATTCAGATTTGGTCCGAAAGCAATATGACTTCACCTAACCCCAGTGCGAGTGTATCACCAAAAAAGCGCATGGTGCAATTTTTCTGTTTCATTTCGTGAGACTTTTCCCAATTGAGCGATTCAAGATATTTGAGTTGCATATCAAGCGTTAGTGGCCGAAACCCAGATGACGGTTGAAACGATGGACAGAGCACTGATTCTGGTTCTGTTTTCTCTGTAATAACAATTGAACCACGTTTCATTCCCTGACCAATGTAAGATTCTGCCCGGCCAGCTATGAATATCGAGCCGGCAATCATTTCCTGACCGAGGCCTGAGCCAGCATCGCCCCCAATTGCAATTGTGCCCCGTCGCATTCTTGACCCTGCATTTTTTCCGGTATTTCCAGCTATAATAATCTCGCCACCTTTCATTCCTTTAGGTTCCCCCGACCAATTTGCGCCCAGCCAATCTCCCGAATTCCCATGAATCAGTATTCTGCCTCCACTGGCTGCGACACCGGCCCATGAACCAGCATTACCATTTAATATGATTGTTCCACCTGAAATATCAGCTCCAAGACGTGAACCAACATCTCCATCTATTTGAATCTGACCTGATTTCAAATTCCAGCAAAGTCCATTATATTTCTGAAAGTCACCTTCGAAATAAATCGTGTCAGATGGCCCCTCCGTTTGATTGATATTAAGTAACTCATTGACAGAGACAGATATCGAGCCGACATCGATTGTGATTTCTTGCAGATCACCAGACGAGTTGCATTTCAGCAGATCATCAACCAGAAATCGTGCTTCGACAGGAGCAGAAGCAATGGCATCAGGCCTGGTGCGAATGTGCCACGTCATTTTCCGATTTCCCCACTAAAGTGCAGATGATCTTTTAAATGAATATGATAAGGGCCCAGCTTGCCACCATAGTTTCCAGCTGAGATTGCGATAACACCCCTGGAATGTGCCGCTGCCTGAATTGCAATCGCAGTTGCATTGTGTACAGAATCAAGAGTCAAACC
>JBILGL010000156.1:0-8364 GCA_044351075.1 Isosphaeraceae bacterium
CTTGGCCTTAGGCACCAGCCAGAATTCCTTGGGCTCGCGGCCGAGCTGAAACATCTTGCGGGCCACCTCGGGCGTGATGTAGTTATCGGCCTGGCCGTGAATCGCCAGCCAAGGACGTGGCGAAATGCGCCCGATGAGCGATTCGAGATTGATAAATTTACAGCCGTATTTCTTTTCGGCATAAATCAGGCCACGATAGGCCACAAAGCGGAAAATAAATACAGGAAATCGCTCAACAATCATTCCAAGCCGCACATAAAGAGCGGCGAAGCGTGCCATGTAGGGAATCAGCGTGCCGATGGTCGGAAAAGCACCGTCGGTGATCACACCCCAGACATCTGTACGCTTTGAGGCCATGGCCAGCGATGTGCTGCCGCCCCGGCTCACGCCCATGAGGGCGACACCGGTTTGATCGTAGTCAGGGCGGCTGCGAAGATAGTCAAGAGCCGCTTCGAGATCCATTAACTCGCGGTCCGTCAGCCAGGGCAGGCTCGGATGCGACTCGTCGTCCTGACTTTCACCATGATTGCGGTAATCGAAAGCAAAGACATCAAAACCAGCCTCGCGCACACCAGCGGCATAGACCTGAAAGCTCCATCGATCGGCCAGATATTCATGACTGAATACTAAAATGCCAAGCCGGGAAGGGGCAGTTGTGCGGAAATAATTACCTTGAAGCAACTTACCATCGGTAGTGCTGAAGCTGATCTGCTCACCACCGGGGCAGGGCTCCACACGAAGAGCCAGAAACATTGGCTTTTCGGTGATCTTGGGAAGCATAATTTTGCGGCTGTATTGCTGGTCGCACCAGACTGCGCCGAGCAAAACCAGAACGGCGGCACCCAGAAGAATCTCCAGAACAATCGTCCAATTCACTCTGGAGCACTCCGCAAGGCAATATCCAGCTAAAGCAGGGCGAAAAAGAAGCCCTGATTCAATCAGCTCAGGCGGTGTATTTTCGCAGAATCAGGCTGACGTTCTGGCCACCGAACCCAAAGCTGTTAGAAACAGCAACATTTACTGTACCCTGACGGGGCTTGCCGGGGATATAGTCGAGGTCGCAATCTTCCGACGGTTTTTCAAGGTTGATTGTTGGCGGCATGATGCCATCGCGAATGGCCAGCAGGCAGATGATCGCCTCAACAGCACCGGCTGCGGCAATCAGGTGGCCCATCATGCTCTTGGTGCTGGAGACAGGCACTTTGTATGCGACTTCGCCCAGGGCCTGTTTGATCGCCAGCGTCTCGATCTTATCGTTGACTTCCGTGCTGGTGCCGTGGGCATTAATGTAGTTGATATCGTCAGGGACAACGCCGGCATCGGCCATGGCTTCCTTGAGGCAAGCGATGGCGCCACGCCCTTCATCGTGACTATCGGTGATGCGGAAGGCATCGGCCGTCGAGCCATAGCCAATCAGCTCGCCGTAGATCTTCGCCCCACGCTTGAGTGCGTGCTCAAGCTCTTCCAGCACGACCACGCCGGCACCTTCGCCAAGAATAAAGCCATCACGATTTTCATCAAACGGGCGGCTGGCATGCTGCGGATCATCATTCCGGGTGGAAAGAGCCGTAAGCAGGATAAACCCAGTGATGCCAAAGGGATGAATCATACTGTGAGTGCCGCCGGAGAGAATGATATCGGCATCGCCGCGGCGAATTTGCTCAAGCGCTTCGCCGATGGCCTGCGAACTGGCAGCACAGGCGGTCAGGCAGGTATAATTCGGCCCCTGCGCATTGGCTAAAGCGGCCACATGGGCTGTGGGCGTGCCGGGATCCTGCTCGGATTCCGCCCATTTATCCATGATATGGAGGCCATTTTTGATGAAGGCATCGGTGTGGACCTGACCATCGGTCACGCCGGAATGAACGGTGGCACAGAAGTGGGGGAAATCCTGCTGCCCTTCACCGGCGCCGAAGTAAACGCCGAGACGGCTTCGATCAATGCCGGGAGTGTCGGCACCGATACCGGCATCTTCCATGGCCATCTTGCTGGCAGCCAGGGCGAAAATGGAATTTCGCGAAAGTGGCGGCCAGGTATCGACATCGTCAAGATAAGTGTTCAGGTCAAAGCCATGAATCTCGGCGGCGATGCGGGTGGGGAAAGTTCTGGCATCAAAAAGGGTGATCGGGCCAACGCCACTGACACCCTGCTGCAAGGCCTGCCAGGTCGTTTCCACGTCCCTGCCAATCGGAGTGACCATCCCGATACCTGTCACGACTACTCTTCGACGCATTTTTGTCTTAATCCTGCCCTATCGAATTCTCGTCGGTTGATTGATCCAGGTTCCGTTTGATTTACGACGCCTTAGGCCATGCCTTAGTGACGACGCATGACGATTGACCATAACGAGTGATATTGAGATTGATGAACTTGTCGCCCTTGATTGGCAGGGCCTGGCCACGCACCAGATTCAGGCCGAGGCCGGCAACCGGAGAGTCGCAGTGAATCGTGGGCGGAATAAAGCCTTCACGTGAAGCGAGCAGGCTGGCAAGCAGTTCAACGCCGCCATTACCGGCACCCATATTGCCTGTGGCGCCTTTGGTACTGGTGACAGGGATATCAGGTCGGCCGGCAAAGACTTCACTAATTGCAGCAGCCTCAGCAGCATCAAGCGAGGGAACACCAACACCATGAGCATGAATATGGCTGATTGAAGGATCTTCCGGCGAAAGACCGGCATCCCTGAGTGCAGCCCGAATGGCATGCACCATGCCCTGGCCTGTGCAGGGCTCGGTAATGCGACGGGCATCGCTGCCGGAGCCGATACCGATAATCTCTCCATAAATCTTTGCGGAGCGAGCTGTTGCGTGATCCAGTCGCTCCATTATGATAATGCCTGCACCTTCGCCGAGTACGAGGCCGGAAGCCTGAGAGTCAAAAGGCCTTGAGGCGAGTTCCGGCTGACCAGTCCAGTGAGTCAGCAGGCCGATCATGCGTGCACGAATGTAGCTGAGCGGATGAATTTTTGAATCGGCACCACCAGTGATCATCACATCGGCGCGATTTTTCTGAAGAATACGGTAGGCTTCACCAATCGCAAGCCCTGAAGATGCATCACCTTCGGTGATTGTATTAGACGGGCCCTGACAGTCTGAGAGAATTGAAATATGGCATGCCAGCATATTTGGCAGATATTTCAGCAGCCAGATGGGCATAACGAGCTTTATGCCCTCTGTGCCCCAGGTGGCGTAGCTGAATTTATTTTCAACTTCGTAAGATTTTTCGATCCCGGTGGCCAATTCCTGAAGATCGGTGGAGATGATGCCCGCACCCAGGTCGATGCCAATTCGGGTGGGATCAACGCCGCCTTCGGCAAGCCCGGCGTCCTGAAGAGCGACCTGGGCCATGGCCACGGCCAGCTGAATATCGCGGGCCATATATTTCAGGCTTTTAACGAAAGTCTTTTTCAGCCTGGGAATCACATAGCTGCGAGGGTCGAAATTTCGTATTTCGCCGACTGCCGGAGTGACTTCTGACGGCACGGCGAAACTCGTTATCGGGGCGATACCGTTTCGCCCTTCACGCAGGGAATCAATCAGGTCGGCCTGGCCAGTCGCCATTGGACAACTGATCCCAAGGCCGGTGATCACAACGCGTGACGGGGTCGAACTCATACCGATTCAAATTCCGATTGAAGGCTGAAGTGATTGTCCATATCCAAATGAGCAAGAGCTGCTCTGCCAGACTCGCCCATTTGCACTCAGGTATATTTCTTTCCGGCGTCAGATTCGATGGATGCCTGCTGGGCTCTGGCCAGATTCAAGACGCCAAGCAACTGCTTGGTGAATACAAAATTCTTTGGCCCGAAAATCTGATTGGCTCTGGAATTATCGAGATGTGCAAAAACGATTTCAACATCTGCCAGCAGGTTTTCCGTACCGTTGAGATAAGCTTTGCACTCAACCACAGAACCTTCGGCCCGATGATCAACCAGCGTCACATCATAAATCAACTGATCGCCGGCACATGCAGTGCCGTAAAATTCCGCCTTCGGAATTTTGGCCAGCACGACTTTATCTTCGAAGTTTTTCACTTCACCTACCAGAATTCCACCCGTCTGAGCCATACCTTCGATGATTAACGAAGCAGGCATCACAGGAAAACCGGGGTAGTGATCGTGCAGGTGCTCTTCAGCAAGAGAGAGATTTTTGACCGAACGGGCAAACTGACCGCTGCGGAACTCTACGAATTTGTCAATCCAGATCCAACGCATGCGCTGGGAACTCCAGCCAGAAAATTCCGTTGATAAAACGGAGAAAAGTGCCGATCAGGCAAATCGGCACCAAGGAATACTCAATCGGCCGGCTACTTATTTGGCAGCCAGTTTATCGGAGACGTAGCGGACGAGCATATCGACCGTGTAGAGGTCGCCCATCCGATCCACTTCCGGATTCTTGGCGAATTCGGTGAGATCAGCATATGGCATGCGGGCACGGATCTCTTCAAGACCCTTGGCTGTGAGCTTGCCATTTTCAATCATGCTGGCATCGCTCGTGAGGTTCTCAGGGAAGAGTTCGCCACGAGGAATGGTGATGCCGAAATTCCGTTCCAGACGGAAAACGATGTCAAGAAAATCGATTGATTCGGCTTCAAGGTCGCCCTGAAGAGTCGCACCGGGTGTAACCTGCTCTTCATCGACACCCAAAGCGTCAACCAGTGTTGTTTGAACCTTCTGGAAAATTTCCTCGTGACTGGCCATCTCTCACCTCTTAGTTTGCCTTCAGTTACCCCAGTTCCCGCTGAACCGGCCGGACCACACAGCTATCCACTTCCGTAACCCTGCGGCAATACGTGTCATGGTATCATAACACGGCATTATCCTTCAGGGGTAAAATCTGTCAATCAGACAGAATATGATATTGAAATCGAAATTATGCAAGCTCACCTTTCGGAATTTCCGTGATTTTCGTCTCAACCGGCAACTCCGGCATCATCCTTAACCCGGGCCTTCGAAGCCACCGAACCCATCAGCAGGGTGGTGTAAAGATCCCGTAGATGATTGATCAATTCCGCATCAGTCGTAGCCAGATGCGGGTCCCGATCGCTCAGGTTTGTGCACGTCAGGCTAAAGCGACCCTGCACCATCACCTGACCATCAATCACACCCTTACCTTTCATCGGAATCGAAAGCCGATCCGTCATCGGACCCGCTGGCTCCACATGAAAAAATAATTGACGACCAGGCTCGACAAAACTTCCGTATTTTATCATCTTTACCGATTTTAACAATATTGTACTGTGCTTGAAATCTTCAGTGGCCCGGACGAGCCAGGCGGCCGACTGAGTCATGGCCTCAAGCATCAGCACACCAGGCATAACCGGGAAGCCAGGGAAGTGATCCGCCAGATACTCTTCTGCCAGAGAGAGGTTCTTGACCGTCACAATGCTTTGCCCAGGAACGAGTTCCTGAATCCTGTCTATTAGCACATATCTCATTGCAAGCACTCAGGCTATCGCATTTGCCCAGGCCGAAATCCCGACCTTTTTTCACTATTCGCCATTCCAATATACATGAATCATCCGCAAAAGACACCGGCCGACTTGATACTCTTTTCAGAATTTGCGGATTCTGAGAATCAGAGACACTGTACTCGACCCCGGAATCTGTTATGCTTAAAAAGTGTCGATACTGCTCGTGTTTCGCCATCCGATGGGGGAGACAGGGATATGTCAGGCAACCGCACCCGGTCCGTCTCCCGCCACCGAAACATAAGAAAAATTAAACTTTTTAAAATCCACAAGTTACGTATTTGTATCGCCTTCTGTTTTTTCCTGATGGTTTTTTCAAGCCCGGTGCATCTGGCACATGGGGAGTCATCGGTTCGCTGGTCGCCGGATGGAAAATGGTTTACCCTGAGGCAGGAGATTACCAATCAAACGAACCCGCTCGATCAAGCCGGTTGGTTATTTCAGCCTGGTCAGTTTCTCAAAACACCACCGACTGAAAAACTGTCCATCGGGCGATCGACTCTCTGGATTGGCAGCGTCAGCCTTGAGAATTGGTATAAGCTTGCAGAGACTGGAGATCGGTTCGAATTTCTGACTCAACCGGCATGGGCTCCGGATGGACTTTCGATTTTTTTTGCCGGGATCGAAAAACTGACAAATGGGAGCCGGGTCTGGCGGGTCTTTCAGGTGGGCGACGTTAATGATTTGAAAAATCCACAAATCATTTGGGAGAAAGGGCTTTCCGATGGCTGGACGCTACCGCAGCCCGGCCAGAAGGGGCGGCTGATCCTTTCCCAGATTCAGGCCGGTGTGGAAAACCTTCTGATTTTTTGTGATCCATCGGTGATGGAGCTGGTGCTTTATCGCGCCACGACGGGCGAAATTGTCGCCCGATTTTCCGAAAGCCACAACGCAAAGATCAGCCCTAACGGAGATTACGTTTTCTGGTTGAGGTCTGCACAGTGGCCGGCGACTGATGCCCAGCTTGGCCAGACACGGGTGGCCAGTGGGCTAGAGCAAGTTGTTGTGGAAAAAGTGCTGCCGGATACCAGCCTTCATTATTCGGTCAATTCGCCGTCGCTGTTTGTTACGCGCCATGTGCCGCCGCCCAATGGGTTTAAGGTGGCGGAAGGAACAGACTGGCCGGAGATCTGTCGGGTTTTGATCAACGAGAACAAGCACGAGCGGTTTATCAAGTTTGACCCGATTGAACCAAAGTTTCCGCTGAATCACATTACGTTTTCGATTAATGCGGAAGAAGATACGCTGATTCATGCGGTGAATCAGGAAAACAGGCCGGTGGAGATCGTCTGGTTCCTGCCCAAGACCTCTGCGACGTATAAAAAATTCCCGCCGCTGGATATGCAGACACAGGTTGCCAGCCTCTCGATTTCTGCCGAGAAATTACTGGCCATGCGATTCGGCAAGGCGGCTGAAACCTTTGAATTTGATGCACTTCCGGCAGGATTGATCGAGCTGGGCGATGCGCCTGTTGTGGTGCCGCTGGTGCCCGACGAGCCCTCACAGAAATTGTGGGCTGAGCTGGTGATAAAGCTTATTGCCAAAACGCTTTATCAAGATTCGGCATCGACCGGCATGAGCCGCAGCGGACCGATTTCGGAACATTTTTCGCTGGTGCCACGGATTGGCGAATTTCAGGCGGGTACGGCCTTGCCAAACCGGCTCGATCGCTTTGCGAAAGTTGGGTTCAGAGCGATCGGGCTTGATCCGGCCCGGCCCGATTTCCGCAAAATACAGTCGTTTGATGGCTGGAAACAGGAAGCGGCTCTGCTTTTTCTAATTCTCACCAACCACCATCGTGAAGCATCAGAACTTATTGAGAATATTGACTTTACGAAATTCAGCCAGACAGCTCGCGGCCGTTTTTTTGCACTCAAGGCGCAGGAAAAGATCGAGACAGGCGATCAGCTGGAATCGCAGGCGATCATCGAGTCGCTGCGTGTCGGCGAAGCTCATCTCGTTGGGACTGTTGAGTTTAATGCTTACGAAGGCTGGAGACTTGAATCATCAGGCAAGGACGAATGGGCCGATTATCTCCAGGTGCTGCAAAAAGCGGCTGAGAATCCGCCGGAATCAGCGCAGGATCGATCGCCCCTTAATCCGTTTGGGCATTTTAACCCGGATGACCCGGCAACCGACCCTGACCTGAGATTTCCGAAGATCAATCAGGATGATGATTTACCAGCGGCTGTACCGAATCGGCCTGCACCACTGATGCGAACGGTGCCGCCGCGCGGAGTTGAGTGAATCGAATTATTATTGAGCGATCGTCTGAATTAAACTCAAATCATAGAGAAAACCGGATTTTTCTTTCTCTTTGCTACTTTTTGGCCCCACTTCCACGACAGCAGGCTAAACCGAAGCGCAAGCAAGGGAATTATTCTTAGCAATCTATCTTATTTCTTATCCCTCGCTGGCGCTTCGGGTTAGCCTTGTTTTTAGTAACGTGGTTTACTGGGGAAATTCCCAAAAGTCGTATCAACGACGGTTTTCTCTCTAATTTGAGTGTAAATCATTCATTTCCATATAGTTCAATAAAAATGAAAATGCCCCTGGGAAAACCCAAGGGGCTATTTTATGCACTACTTCTCACTGAAAATCTGATGATTGGCCGTTAAATCAACCGATCAGCTTGCGGAGCGTTTTGATATGTTCCGGGATCGCTTTGAAGGGGTCGGCGGTGGCTTCGTATTCCAGCACGACATAGCCGGAATAGCGGGCGGCACGAAGCATGTCGATAAATTTGCCCAAGTCTGCCTCTTGCTTACCTTTACCACCCTTGGGTGCGATTTCGGTTTTAACCTGCACGTTAACGGCATAAGGGGCCAGCTTGGCAAGGTCGCCGTAAGGATCAGCCGTGCGGAAATTGCCGGTGTCGAGATTGACGCCGAACCA
>JBILGL010000157.1:0-8351 GCA_044351075.1 Isosphaeraceae bacterium
GTCAGCCCGTTGGGCTGCGCTGTGGCTCTCTTCCCAGAAGTCGTAAATCTGCAATAAACCCGCTGCCAAATTTAATATGGATGTTTCCGGAAAAACCGGCAATTGCTTCGACCAAAAGCCAGGTATTAAATTCGCCTTTGCCTGAGAATTGATAGGCAGGCCAGTTTGAAGTGGCAAGCCAAGCCCATCGCCATTCTCTAACCCCTTGACAGCCAAAACGGCTGCTAACTCAATCGGAGATATCTGTTTGCGTTTGATC
The DNA here is from genome assembly GCA_044351075.1 of Isosphaeraceae bacterium. Lineage (GTDB taxonomy): Bacteria > Planctomycetota > Planctomycetia > Isosphaerales > Isosphaeraceae > QWQI01. Next base: position 260 of record JBILGL010000157.1, read on the forward strand.
AAATCGCAAGGAGAAATGCCATCATCAATCGCTCGAGAAACAACTTCAAGATCGTTTCGAAGGGCAATCGGTTCAAAAACCGAAAGTGCGTTAACAGCAAAAGCTTTAGTTCGAAAATCCATTCCGATGAACCTCGTCGCTCACATCCACTTCGGTTGAGACACACATAAATGTATAGCACCAGATCAAGACCATGATGCAGTTTTCTCAGGATTCTTTAGCTTTTGAGAACATTTTTTATTGATTTTCAACCGTTATCACGATTGGATTAAATGAAACGATTAAGTTGATTGCACAAATTGCAAGAAATAGCCGTTATATGGAAGACATATTGATTGAGGTGGCGTTAGTCTGAGAGCCTTATTTTTTGAGAAATTTCTGATCGGAGTCGATCCAGAAGGTGACAGGGCCATCGTTAAGCAGTTCGACTTCCATGTGGGCCGCAAAAATGCCGGTGGCAACATCTAATCCCGACTCACGAACGATCGAAGTAAAGAGTTCATAGAGGCGATTGGCCTCATCGGGTGGTGCGGCCGCTGTGAAACTCGGCCTCCGGCCACTGAAGCAATCAGCTAGCAAGGTGAACTGACTGACAATGAGCAATGACCCACAAACATCGGCCACGCTGCGATTCATTTTGCCTGCTTCGTCGGCAAAGGCTCGAAGACCAAGCACACGGTCGGCCAGCCATCGAGCGGTTTCCTCGTTATCCGATTTACTTACGCCGAGAAAAACCAGCCAACCTGTGCAAATTTCCCCACTGATTTTGGCATCAACCGTCACTTTTGCGCGTTTGACTCGTTGCAAAAGGGCGATCATGGACCCAGGATCTCCACCTTGTCAGATGCTTCGCGAAGCTGATAATGGTCAGAAGGTTTTGTGTTTCCTGCAAACTCAGGTGCATCCCACTGCGGCAGATGGCAAAGGCCGCCACCCATGAATAGGTGATGAAACAGCTGGGTTGTTACAACACAGGTAAGGGCGACATCGAAGACAAATCGTTTGGGCGTAATTCTCGGGAAATTAGTTTGTTTTCTAACTTCCATGGCCACAGCGGACGGGTTGAAATAACCGGTTTTGGCCAGTGATTCAGGCGAGAGCAATTCGTCAACCCACGTCGGATGCCCCTCGCCCAGAAATGTTTTTGCCAGAGAAGCACGAAACATCGTTTTTGGGCGATTGGCGAGCTGTCGGGGCAGCGTTTTAGCCGCAACTTGCCGAAGAATCCACTTTTCGGTTCGGCCATGAATTTTATATTCCGGAGCGATCGACGCGCAGAACTCGATCACGTCTTCGTCTAGAAACGGGTAGCGGGCCTCGATCGAATTATGCATCGAAATACGATCGCCCTTGGGAATCATTAAAAGACCTGCCAGCATGGCTTTATAGCCAAGATACAATGACTGATTCAGTGGGTGCCAGCGGCGAAGATTGGGGTTGTCGTAATCAAGATCCTGATACGCTGAATGGCCAGCCAGGCGAGTTTTCAGGCCTTCAGAATAGAGTGTGGGGCGACTCAGGCGAATAAATTCGTAAAGATCCTGCTGGGCAGGGCGAACGCCAGGGCGCATTTCAACACCTGAGGCATCAGCCGCCGGGCCGCCGATGGCTTTTAAGGCTGTCCAGCGCAGTAGATTGTTCAGCTGCCTTCCACCAAAAACAGAATTCACAGCATCTCGCAGTTTTTGCGTGCGAAACCAGACATACCCAGCCAGAGCTTCATCAGCCCCTTCACCTGTCAATGTGACTTTATAGCCTTGATTATGAACACTGCCAGCGAGCTTCATCAGTGCAGCACAACTCGTGTCGAGCACAGGTCCTTCGGCTGCAACAACAAGTTCCGGGAAAGCGTCGGCAAGGTCACGACGATTGAGTGTCAAAGTCGTGAGTTTTGATCCCAGAACGCTGGCACTTTCGGTGGCGGAAGAGCGTTCATCAGGCCCAGCCTTGTCAAAGCCAATCGTAAACGATGGCACTGCCTTGCCTCGAACATGCTTTGTGAGACCAAGAACCACAGTCGAATCAAGGCCACCGCTCAGGTAACTTACGACTGGCACATCGCCACGTAGCCTCTTCTGTACAGCTCTTTGCAGCTTATGCTCAAGCTCATCGACAAGTTCTGCCGGATTTGCGGATCGCCTTTCCTGGCCGGCATCGGGGAAATTCAAGTCCCAGTAGCGATGAATGGAGACACGACCGTTGGCTGCCTTGAGGAAATGACCGGGCGGTAATGATTTGACACCCTCAAAAAAAGTCCGCGTTGTGCCGGCACAGAAGAATGAGAAGAGGTGATCGATTCCTTTGGGGTCGATGCGAGCCTGCACCATACCACTTTTGAGGAGGGCCTTTACTTCCGAGCCCCAGAGTAGCCAGCCATCCACTTCCGTGTAGTAGAGAGGAACAATTCCCGGTCGATCACGGCCAAGAATGAGTGTGCGGGAGTCTCTGTCCCAAAGGCTTACGGCAAATTGGCCACGGGCATGGTCAAACATGCCGGTACCATAATCTTCGTAAAGATGAACCCAGCATTCCGTATCGCAGCGAGTCTGGAGTGTGTGCCCACGTGCAGTGAGGTCACGCTGCAGCTCTGGGTAATCAAAAAGCTCACCATTAAAAGCGACCCAGATGTTATGCGATTCGTTACAGAGCGGCTGGCGACCACCTGCAAGATCGACGATTGACAGCCGTCGAGCTCCAAGTGCTACACCAGGCTCGCAATAAAACGATTCATCGTCGGGTCCGCGATGAGCAATCGCGCTGTTCATACGGGCGAGCACTTCTCGCGGAAATTCCCGCTGCCCGTTCAGGTCAATAGCGCCAGCAATTCCACACATGAAGCTCTCTTGGCCCGATATTCGTGCATCTCATTCGCCAGAGCCAACACCAGTCGGCTCAGGATTTTCGCTGGCTCTTGTGGCTCGCGAGAAATCGTCCAGGGCGATGATTATGTCTCACAATTTGCACTAATTTGGTGGATGGCGTCAAGTTGGAGGGAGTATCCAAAAACCAGTTCTTTTCAGGAATGGCAGGATTATTCTGTCGCATCTGCTGGAAATGATAACGACGCCGGCGATAAATTGCTCGACCGAGCTTCGTGTGGAGAACAGCACCAATGGCAATAATCAGGCCGTGTGGGCCAAGTCTGATATAGAAAGGCATGCGGCTGCTTTCAGGCTCGAACTTTGTCGGACAGCGATTTCACCCAGCACAATTGTTTCCTGCAAATCGGCCTGACTGTAAGCACCTGTGGCATGATCAACCACAGCACTGGCGCCGGCAAATTGATCTTCCATCCATGTGTTCATGAGCGGAACCCTTGTGCGTGTGAGCCCACACTGATTGCTGAAGATCACGGGCACATCAAGGTCATGGGCAATTCGATCAGGTAATTCTCTGCAGAGAGGACCAAGCCTGCCTAAAAGCCAGTTTGGCCGCCCCTTACGGCTACAGGCGAATTCAGGCCACGCAGATGAAATAATGGCCATGTCAATTTGCCCGCGATATTCCTTCCAGACATGCCGATAGATCATATCCGCACAAATCGCCAGACCGACACGGCCCCAGGGCGTCTCTACAATGGATGATCTTCGACCCCGACGAAAGACCATCGGCTCCCAGAAAACCAGATTCCTCTTTGAATAGTAATGAATTCGGCCATCCGGCAGACTAAAACTGATGGCGTTGTAAATCTCGCCACCATGCCAAAGGGCAACACCAGCCGCCAGGCCAATTTTATATTGTTTTGAACGATGAGAAAGATAATTTACCACACGATCATTGCAGCCACCTGCCAAAGCGGCATAAGGTGTACCAAAACCATATCCGCAGCAGAAAAGCTCGGGCAGTACGACAATTTCGGCACCCTGAGAAACCGCTTGATGAATAAATTCGTCCGCTCTCGCCAGATTCTCTTCTGGAAGACCAAGCCCGGATTGCATCTGAATCGCCGCAACCTGAATTTTCATGGAGCGAAATCCTCGCGAATAAATGCAATCTTGCCAATTGCTTATGGATTATTTTTCATGATCATTGCCTAAAAAGCGAAAAACCTCGACGAGCCGGCTCGTCGTCGGCCGGGCTTCCCTGACTGGCTTTACGCATCTGTTCAGCTCGATCAGTAAGCGAATCGTCCGAAACATCCTGATTCGGAACCATCTGGAATGTCATATTGCGTTCGTCACGCATTGTCCAGGGAATCAGGTTTTCGGAAACGAATTCTGTCAGTAAATTATCCCACCATGGGGCTTTGATTGGCTGAACGATTCGCTGGGTTTCATACCCGTCATGCACCAGAGTGATTTCACGATCACCATAGTAAGTGAAACTGCGAGAAACCGGAGTCGTGCCGATCTCCTCACCATTTACATACGCAAGTGCACCTGGCGGATCAGTGCGAATCGTGTAGCGACGCTCAACACATCCGCTGGAGACCAGGGCAAAAGCAACCCAAATGAAGCTGGGCAGCAGCCAATAACGCGATGCTATTTTTGTTTTCATGATGAGCGGCATCCATGCCTCACGGGTAATTTGACCGAAGTCACCTATTGCATTGCACCAGATCCATCTGGATCGGCAACAAGATCTCCCGTTTAGTCAGAAATGTAACAGAAAAAACAAAATCAACAAGATCAGATTAATTAACGCCCTATCGGAAAGAATTTTAACTTCCTCGCCTTTTATGGGTAATTTTAATCTCGGGTTGACCTGTTTCTGGATCTATTGCAGGATTGGCTTAATCTGATTGACCGAAGAAATCGTTCTGCCGATTATGGAGTGCCCTGATATGTTTGGCGTCGCCTGGTTTGTATTGACATTGCCTTTTCGGCTGGTTTTTGGAGTCATTGGCGCAGTCGGGCGAATGATCGGCCTGGCTCTTGGATTTATCTTACTCGCCACTGGAGCTGCCATGTGGGCCGCACAGCTTCCACATTTTGCAATACCAGTAATCGGCGTGGGTGCTCTACTTACAGCAAAAAGCATCCTTTAATCAACAAATTAAAAGATAAGAACTGAGTCAATCTACAATAAAAGAGTGAAGCAACAAGCTAAATAATAAAGCAGTAATCTGAGGGCATATCCCAAATTACTGCTTTAAATTTGTATCAAATCTCACGGACTCGCGACTCATACACCTAATGCAACTGGTTCGGAAGCAGTCTCAATCGCAATTTCGCGAAGTCGCTGAAGTGCTTTGTCCTGAATCTGGCGAACACGTTCCTTCGAGACAGCCAAAACTTTTCCTACCTGGCTGAGACTCAACTTTTGGCGTCCACCCAGGCCGAAACGCAATTGTAGAACTTGTTGTTCGCGAGGACGAAGTTCGCTGATCAAACGAGCTACCATTTCACCAGCATTTTCATCGTCCGAAATCTCGTATTCTGTTTCGCTGATCGTCTGCAAGAGACTGAAGCTTGAATCGAAATCGATCGTTGCATTGAGTGAAACGGTCGGACGAGTTGCCGTATGAATCCGCTGAATAAGCTCAGTGGCATCCGTTGGTAATTCGTCAAAATCAGATGAAATATCATCAGGCTCACCTTCCACAATGCCTTTTTCCTGACATTGAGCAAGCTGACGAAGGTGGCGAGGTGAAAGCCGAACAGGATATGCACCCGAAGCTACTGCTCGCTGCATGGCCTGACGAATCCACCATGTGGCATAAGTGGCCAACTTTGTTTCATGATTTAGATCAAACCGATCAATTGCTTCGAGCAAGCCCAGAAACCCTTCCTGGATCAGGTCGGAATAAGCAATTCCACGATCACGAAAACGCTTGGCAACGTGTGCAACTAAACGCATATTTGCCAATGCAAGACGAGATCTGAGCTGACGATACTCTTCAAAAGTGGCACCGAGACGAGCTTCGTTAATGCCAGATAAAAAGTTTCCGTTAGAGAGCAAGTGAGCTAATGCTCCTCTTGTGTCATCAGCTTCAACATCAGGAATTTCGACCTTCTTGAGTGCCGAAGAAAGTTTATTACGGCATTTGGCAAGTTCCATCAATATTTCGCGTTCTTCATTCTTTGATAGAACTTGCGTGATCTCGGCGTCAAGCTGAGTGAAACCGTCCAGATCTTCTTTTCGCTGCGAAGCCATGGTTCTTACCTCGTGTTCTGTAAATCCTGGAATGTTTGAGCCAGAGAGCCAATTGCACGTCGGCCATCCGGATAAATCGAATCACTAAGTTTTGAAAGACATTCAAGATCATCACCGATCACGACACCAAGTCGAGTCAGTTCAGACCTTACAGCAGGCGTTATTCCCATCCCGCCTACTACCAAACTTGTTTTCATCACCCGGGCCGTTTCAAAGAGCCTCTGAAGATCCACTAGAAATTGTGATTCATTCAGAAGATGATGCACGCTTAACCAGGCAATCTTGGGCTTGAGATCTGTTATTGCCTGAGACAATTCAATAATTGGCAGATGGCACCCGAGATTTCTCACATTCCAGCCACGCTCAAGAAGACATAATTCACAGAGCATGCCAGTCAATGTGTAATGATCCCCTTCTGGAGTGGCACCAATAGCCATGGGGGCGATTTGATCGTAGCCCGAGCGTTTGTTACGTGAACGAATCTGACGAACCAGTTCATACAGGATATCAGCCAGCATATGGCATGCGTGATGTTCCTGAAAAATTTCAATTCGTCCATCCTGCCATGCATGGCCAATTCTTCTCATCACGGGAGAGATTAATTGATCTGCAAGAGTAGTAGCACTTCCAGCAGATGCATATACTGTACGAACGGCGTGTCGAGCCTCTTCAACGTGAGAATGAATCAAAGCCGCCTTTAATGCGGACTGCCAATAATCCATTGATTCGTCCACAGCACGAAGCTTACCTGTGGACACAACGCTGACAGGTGCAGATACCGTTTTTTCAACTGCGGTCAATCCTCTGGTCGATGCATACTCTTGGACTGTGTCCAGTGTAATTCGACGGTGACCACCTGGCGTTTTCACGGCTGGTATCTGATTCGATTCGACCAGCCGCTTGACCGTGCTAACACTCAGGCCAAGCCGATCAGCTGCCTCTTGTGTCGTTAGTAGTCGATCATCTGAGCTCATTGAATCAATCCACCAAATCGTTAATGGGCGGTATGAACGTATTAATCGTATCATTGAACGATTCACCTGCAAACAAAAATCCAAATATTTTTTCTAAAATCAGGGCAAATTATATATAAGTACTTAATAATAAATATATTATGAAAATTCCATTCGTCATTCAGGAAAATTCAATTTATCGTCCAGCAATACCTATTGAACGATTTGAACGATTTTATCCACGTTCATAGCTTCATTCTGAATGAATTTTTTGGCGTGTTAGTAATTTGATTAACATTGCCTCTCAGATAGTGCTGCGATTATTCTCTTATGCCAAGCTCATAGCGAATTCGGATTACTGATTATGAAAGGTAGATGGATGAATAAACCTCGATTCGACAAGACCGAATTGATCAGGCAACTTAAGTCCAGAGCATTGAAATACGGCGACTTCACACTCGCCAGCGGAAAAAAGTCGCACTTCTACATAGATGGCAGACTGATTACCTTATCGGCTGGTGGCTCAGCCGTGATCGCCGACGGGATTCTGGAAATTCTTGAACGATTCCCCAAAGTTCAAGCGGTAGGTGGTCTCACGATGGGTGCCGACCCGATCGTGGGTGGAGTTTTGGCACGGGCTGGTGCATTCGGACGCGAGGATCTTCTTGGCTTCCTTGTCCGCAAAGAAGCGAAAGATCATGGAACGGGCAAGCTCGTTGAAGGCCCGCTTGAATCTGGCATGAAGGTTGTAATTCTGGACGATGTGGCAACAACCGGTGGATCAAGCCTTCAGGCTGTGCGGGCGGTTCGGGCTGCTGGAGCAGAGGTTGTGGCTGTGATTGTTGTCTTAGACCGCCTGCAGGGTGCCGATAAGAATTTTGAAGCTGAAGGGTTGAAATTCTACGCTTTAGCAGATCTGAACGATCTTGAAATCAAACCGGCCTGATTATTGATCCATAACACTAAAAAAAGCAGGAGCTTCCGCTCCTGCTTTTTTTTTATCCGGGACTGAATCAATGAAACAGTCCACCCAGAATACCGCT
>JBILGL010000007.1:0-25289 GCA_044351075.1 Isosphaeraceae bacterium
CGGAGCCCATGTAGTGGCCGGGGTCGCGGGTGACGTTTTTGACGAATTCGGAAAATTCTTTGGCACCCTTGGGGTTGTGAACCGTTGAAGGCAGATGCACTTTCTTCAGCTGTTCGGCGAAGCTGGCGCGATATTCCGGTTCATCCACCAGGCGAATGAGCTTCTTCATATAGTCTTCGTCGGTGGTGGAGATCAACTCGTTGAGACCCGCCGAGCGGAGCATGGCCGGCCCGATTCGGTTAAACCAGCGGTAGCCTTCGCGAACCAGTGTTGGCTTACGCAGGTGGAGGTTGTCAGAAACGGTGTTGGAGCCGGCGAATGGGAAAACGTCGATCGCGAAATCGCCTTCTTCCATCAGGGCCATATATTCTTCATAAGCCACGTGTGGCACGGCTTCGACCCAGGCATTGGAGAGCTGGCGGGAGAGGTCATTCAAGAATGCCGCGTAGCCCTTGTGAAGAATCGGGGCATTGCCCGCAAAGACGCGAAGCTTGACGCGATTCTTGCACTGCTTGAGCGCGTTGTTGACTGTCTCCAGGCACCGCCAATGAATCTTCTGGCCGTACCAAGAGCAGTTGATCAGGATTTCCGAGCCCTGCTTGACGCGGCCTTTGAGCTGGTAGGTAGGTGGTTCGTGCACGGCGCCATAGCCGGGCAGGAGGACCAGACGCTCGGAATAATTTTGCGGAGCAATGATCGGAAGATCGACTTCCTGACCACTGATGAAGTAGTCGATCTTGCCGCCAAATGTTGAGGCCGGGTGGCCAGTCATGATCATCTGAGCGGGGGCGATGCGGAGATTGGACATCAGGATGGAGGGGAGGGTCATGCCGATGTCAGGGTAGATGACGGCGGAGAAGTCGTTCATTTCGAAGGCTGAGGCGTCGAGCCGGGCACCGTCGAAATTGACGTGGCGGACATCCTTGAACATGGAGGTGTCAAGCTGGTCGGCCGGACGGATGGAGTGCATCAGGGTTAGGTCGAAGTCGTCCTTGAGCGATTCGATGTATTGGCCAAGTGTGCGGTGGACGCTGTGGCCTTTGAACCAGTAATCGCTGAAGACGGCGATTTTGCGAGGGTTCGGGGTGTTATGGATGGGCACCTGAATATGGCGCTGAATGGACTGATTAATCAGTTCTTTGGCGCGACGTTCTTCGGGGATGCCGAGATAGGTGCAGCCGAAGTAGAGTTCCTGGATGTCGAAGGCTGGGAGGACGCGGTGGTCCATCTGGGCGAGGAAGCGAGAAAGGTTGCGGGTAACTTTTTCGTTACAGTTACCGCTGAAGACGACTTTCCAGGTTTGATAGAGCCACTTGCTGGCGAGTTCGGGATTGAGGAGCATGAGGTTAGCGACGTCCACTTCCAGCTCGTTGCGGGCTGAGTAGAGAACCATCGTCTTGTAGATCTCCTGCTTCTGGCCACGGACCATGATGATGTGCTGGTCGGTGTTTGAGCGAAGGCAGCCGGCCATGATGTTGCCGATGAGGGCGTTGTACATCAGGACGGGGAAGGCGACCTGCTCCATAATTTCGAAGTCAGGCTGAATGAAGACGGAGAGGGCAGAGCTGACGATACGGCCAAGGAACTGTCGTTCGGCGTCGTTTATACCGAGGACGTTCAAATTATTGATCGTCTGCATCAGGTGCAGAAATGCGCCGTTGTATTGCTGCTGGTTGCCTTCGGCATAACCTGCGTAAAGGTTACGAAGGATAACCTGAGGGTCGTTGGCATCAGGTGCCGGAGCAGCAGGCTGGGCTGGAGGAATGACCAATGGAGGAAGATTCAATGGCTGCGGCGTTTGCATGATTTTATTGATACCGTTATGACGTCAGGGTTTCAAGAACAGGTCGGAGAAAGGCGATTCAGAGGTTTAACCAGTGAAGCCTTGGCCGCCTAATCTTTCAGAATCTCGCCTGATCAAGTTGAGGAGTATGATTTCCTACTATCTCAATATAGAACATGATTCTGACAGAAGATTAGATATTCTGGCCAAAAAATTATCAAGTTGTGGGTATGCCAGGCTTTTGTGGAATCAATCATTACAGGCGGATTATAACGGTCAGCTAGTTTGTTTTGATTTTGAAAATTAAGCCGGATTACGGCTGAATAATGTTAGTTTTGTTGTTAGAGAGTGAACATGATGTTGATTGATTTAAGATAGTAGAGTGTAGAGATGTGTTGTTAGATTTCGTTGATAAAAAGCAACTTTCGTATCAAAGTAATTAGGTGTCATGGGAGTTTAGATCGATGCGCAGTAGGACGAATTCGATTTATTTTTTACGCAAGCCGAAGTCGAGTGGGGGTGGCGATGTTCCTCCTTCGATGTCGATCACACCATCTTCGCTGACGATTGATCGCTGGGGAAGTGGGCGATTTGTGCAGGTGGTAGTGGGGCTTTCGAAAGCTCCTCTTCAAACACTGTCAGTGGCTCTGGCCCTGACCGACTCATCGGTTACGGCGAATCAGACTCAACTCACATTTGGGCCAGGTTTGCCGACGAGTGTGACTATTACTTTGACTGGGACAACATATGGTCCAAATTCATTGTCGATGATTGCGACGCCAAGTGATCCTGGGATTCAGCCTGAGTCATTATTTATAACCAGGCCAAATTTTGCTCTGCCGATTACGAGTGGGCTTGAATTTTGGTTTAAGGCTGATGGTGGGGCACTCAATGGATCGGGAGTGGCGGCATCATCACCAAATGAGCAAGTGGCTCAGCTTATGGATATGTCGTCAAATGGTCGGTCGATGATTCAGAATAATTCAAACAACCAGCCGAAATTCCAGCTAAATCAACAAAATGGCTTGCCGGGGTTGCTTTTCGACGGAGCTGATGACTTTTTGGATTTCAGCAGCCAATTATCGATCAACGACATGTCGATTTATTGGGTTGGGCGGTTCCTGGAATTTCCTTCTAATGCCTCTGGTTTTTTTCACGGTATTGCATCGAATTACGCAGCAAATAACTTTTCAGCCGGGCTTTACTGGTTTCAGGGTGGCGACATTGTGGCAGGTGCAAATGGTACTTTTGCTGCGAACACTCCTTACAATATCCAGATTATGAGAGCAGGCTCAAGCTGGCAATTAATTGTGAATGGGCAAGCAAAGACTGTTTCAGGTAATGCAGTAGCGGCCGTTATTAAAGGTATAGGTAAGTCATTTGCTGACTATTCCAACATGATTGTTCATGAATTTGTGATTTTCTCCCGACAATTAAATTCGGCTGAACAGACGCAGATGAACAGTTATCTGAGCCGTTGGGGAATTTGATATAAATGAGAACATGGCTTTTTTAAATTCAGTAGTGTTCTATCCATTATCAACGAAATAAAGGTAATGGATCTGATAGAAATTCGTTTTGCCAGGCATTGAGGCTGTTCCAGTTAATGAGTTCGTCAGGCTGGACGATTCGACATCGATGCCTGGTTCTGAATACGACACCGCGTTCGATGTCGTGCCCGAGAGTCCATGTTCGTATTGTTTTCCCTTGAGAGTCGCAATAGAGACGGCTTATGTCGTCCGGGTGAGTGGTTTCAAGGAAACTGATTTTCTTGTCAGTGCTTGAAAGTAGTGATGGCAGCCATGATTTAGTATTGCCAACACCGGTCATTGAATCATCGGGAAGGAATGCAGATTGTGCTTTATACCAGGCGGCGTCACGGCCATCAATGGAACGCATTGATGCTTCCTGATCACGAAACGATTCAAGCCAAGTAGCAACAGATTCAGGCGTTGAGGTGACGGTGGAAACAATTCCAAATTCAACAGCTTTGAGCATGCCTACGGATCGAGTTGCCACTTCGGTCATCAGGTCAAACTGCCCATCTCCTGATGGCCACCAATTCAACCTCACGTTTGTTTCATGCCAACCTTGAATGTTGTAGAGCAGTTCAACGCGATTATTGACAACTTCGATCTGAGAGAGGTTGGAATCAAGGAGCGGCCCAACATCTGTTCTGTCAGAAGCCGATAATCCAATACCTCCGAGAATTGGGCCGATTGACTCGTTTGAGCCAGGTGCCGACCAATATAGCCCAGGGGTGCAATTGAGCCAGCGAATAGACCAATTGCCATGGCCTTTGTCGTCTCTCAACTCAAGCCTGCCGAAAGATTCCACCCAGTGTTTTTCCATGATCCAATCCTTGCAGTGACGCCTTTCGATTTGGCGAAATCAGCATATTCAGGTAATGGAAGAAGTTATGATCCGACTACCAGGTCTGATTTAATCGGTTTAATCAATGGTCGAAACAGTGAGTGCCATGGGTGATCGCGGCACCGGCACGAAGTGCGGCGGCGACCATAACGGCCTCGGCGATCTCGGCATCTGTACAACCTGCGGCCCGTGCTTTGTTCACATGGATTTCTATGCAATAGGGGCACTGAGTTGTCATTGTGACGGCGATGGCAATTAACTCTTTGGTTTTTGATGGAATCGCACCATCAGCCATAGCGGCTTTATCAAATTCTACGAATCCTTGCCATGAATCAGGAGCCAGTTCTCCCAATTTTTTCAGGAACGAAATTTTCTTCATGTCGTACATTAGTTTGATCCTTTCGATGAATCCGTGGTTAGTTAGGTTTTGCCTTGTCGTTTTCTTTTTTCTTCTCGGCGAGATCTTGCAAATAGGGGGTGCTTGAGCGTTTTTGCAAAGACTCTTCGAAGATTTCGATGTCCTGGGAGTCGTAGCGGGAAACCAAAGCCTCAAGCTCGGCGACCAAGGCTTGAGCGGCTTGAGTCATAATGGCCTTTTTTTCAGTAATCTGCCTTTTCTGGGCAGAAATTTTTGCGTCCGAGAGTCGGTTTTCAAAAAGTACGGGTGCTGAGGTGTTTTGCCAGGAGCGAATTAGCTGTGCCACAGATTCCCAATCCTCAGCCCGGGTGCGTTCACCTAACCGAGCTTCAAAAACGAGTCGCTTGGCGATGGCATCGAGGATTTCGTCACGAAAGGAGATCAATGACTGTTCAAATTCAACAGCGGCCGGCTTTGTGTCTGACAGAACTGGCGGAACTTGATCACCTGCCAGTATCGGCACATCAAGCAACGGTTCGACTGGACCACCCAAAAGGCGGACGCCAAAGAAATCTAATCCCGGTGGAGGTGTGATTGTGACACGGCCGTCACGATCCGTTAGCTGAGAGCTGACAATTTCTCCATCAGGCCAGCGATGAATTTCTACCTGATATCCGGCAATCGGGTGCCGGACAGGTGTTCCGTTAGTGCTCACCAATTGGCTGAACTGAAGTGGGGTGGATACAGCAGCCGGATTCTGTGCAAGGGCATAGAGCTTGTTGGCCTGACGATATTTTCGACCAATTGGGTCGCGAAAACTGCTGATAATCTGACAAAGCACACCGGTTTCACTGATCGAATCGACTTTCAGATAAGTCCATGGCTCGGTTGTTGTGGCAGCGAATTTTCCGGATCTTTCAAAGAAGATCCGAATCATTTGAAAATATTGATCGGGTCGGATAACTGCCCCTTCCGGCATCGCGGCGGGCAGGGCCGACGCTTGAAGCCTCAGCCTCACCTTGCCGCCTTCGTTGGCTGCAACCTCGGCAACTGGGCGAAAGATAAGCCTGGTAAGTTCGAAAATGCCTCGCGGAAGGTCAGATGTGGGTACGTTTTGCGATCGCGCTGGGCCGAAGTTGCCAGTGCGTGTGTCAAACTCGCGACCAATCAATTCAATGGTGTTGGAATCCAGCCCCTTTTGAGCTCTGATCAGCCAGATTTTGTCTTGTGGGAAGAGCGTTTTTCGATCATAGGAGACCTGTTCGGGCCATTGTGTCCATTGGTTAAAATTGCTGTCCCAAACTTGCCCTTCAGACCATTGGGTGTTCAAACTCCATGGCTTGCCGACAATACGGCCAGCAAGATCTGCAAACTGGGCCAGTAAGTATCGCCCCTGCGATTCGTCGATAGCGACTTCATCTGCAACGGAAAATCGTAGATCGATGCGATAAGGCATCAATTCAAGCGATACATCAGATGATTGGGGTGATAAGGCAGCAGGACTTTCTTCTGATGAATTTATTGCCTTGTTTGGTTCAGCGGGTGTGGATGATTGAGTTTCAGACTGTTTTGGATTCTGTGCTGGTAATTGGGTTATACAAAAGCTGGTGTAAAATAGGATCGGAGCAAGTTTTAGGAAATTGTACCGGGAAATAATCATGGCTTTGGCCCACTTTCGATCGACCATGATTCGATATTCTCATACAGCGATTTCTGTCCCGATTTGATTCCTTTCACATTCGATCGCCAGGCATATCTTCGGGGAATCTGCCAGAGTGGAATGACAGGCAATTCATCACGACAAAGCCGGTCTATAAACTGGGCTGATTGGCGAACACGCGTTTCGTCCCACGCGCGTTCGATGTCCAGAATATTGGAGCGAGTCAGTGGGCTGGCAAGCGAAGCCAGGCCATTCATCGAAGGCCTGGCGTAAAGGGCAGGGGATATGCCAGATCCGATTAGAAAATGATCTAGTGAAGGCTGAATCACACGGTAGGCAATCTCAAATTGATTGCCGGAAGTAAGTCTCGTTTCAAGTTGATCGATCGAATTGGATTTAAGAGTGATTTCAATACCGTAAAGTTTAAGATCATCAGCAATTCGGGCGGCGACTCTCGCTACATCGGCACGGGCAGGGTAATCCAGCGTGAGTCGTATCTGTGGCAATTTGAGTTCACGTTTGGCTGAGGCAAAGAGCAGAGTGGCCAGAGCTCGATCAAATGGCTGTGGTTTTACCCTATTGTCATCCCAGCTGGAGCCTTCGGCGAAAACGCCATCGGCTATCAATTCATCCGCCTTGGGTGGTCGTTTTAAAAACTGTTCTTCCAAAATTTCAGGCCGATTTAATGCATATCCCAGAGCGCGGCGAAATGATCGGTTTCGAATCACGGGCAATCGGCCATCAAGAGCCAGCAAATGAATTTCGGGAGAGGTGTATTCAGCGATCTGTATCTGGTCGTCCTCAGGTTTGTTTGCATGAAGCTCGACAGGAATATGATCAACAACATCTACCCGGCCATCGATCAGCGATTGCCACCCCTCAGTTTCGTCGGGGATGACTTGCTCCTGAATGCGGAAAAGACCGTCGATGATTTCAGATCTCCGCTGGAAAACGTTTTGAACTCCTGATGACTCAACCGACGGCTTCTGCCAGAAATATCGCCCAGATCCAACCCAACCAGATGCCGCGACTTCCTCTGCCTGAGAAGTTTCAGCTGGAGCAATGCGGCGTAGAAACCATGATTCTGGCTGAAAGATTGGACGTGTGAATTTGACCTGAATTGTTCGATCTCCGATCGCTGTAACCGACTGCACCAGACTCGCCCAGACACCTTGAAACGCAGGGCTGGTAGGCAAAGCCCAGCTACTCATGGCGGCCACGACATCGCGGCTGTTGATAGTGCGTCCACTCGTCCAATTCAGGCCCGTTTTGATTGTTAACTCGGCCGTTGTCAGATCAAGCATTTCGAATTTTTCGAGGATCTGCTCGTTGTTTTGGCCTTTAAATGAGGATTCCTGCAGATCTTTAAGCAATGGCTTGAAGACGAGCCCCATAATCCGCTGGGCTGAAGGGCCGGCTTGCCATGGCTGAGGCGGTTGATCAACAGGCTCGGTGACAGCAACACGGAGAGTTGGCCATTTGGCCATGGCCTCATTACGAGCTTCGGAAAGCCCGGGAAGATCCGGCCAGGCTCGCCAAGCCGCATTGAGAAAATCAAGTCGATCTGGCCTTTCTTTTGGAGCATCTGCCAGGAATTGCCCGGCCGCACTTTTCAAGCCGGTTTCCAGTTCTTTAACCGCCTGTGAAGTTGGATCAAGCGACTTGATTCGAGAATGGCTTTCACGTGCGCGTTCATACCGCTTGTTGCTCAGGTCTGCCTGTGCAAGTTTGGCTAATCCCTCAATGGCCAGTAATCTGGCTTCTTTGTCTTTGCTGTCAGTTGCAAGCACTTCGTTGACAAACTGCAATCCAGAATTATGCTCACCAGCATCGAATCGGTCACGTGCCTCAGTTAATAGCAATTTACGATGGCCAGCGGCCAGGCCTTTCCACTTCGGATCACGAGTTTGAACATAAAGCAGGTATTCAAAAGCTTTGGGGAAATCTTTGGCTTCGATCAGGCGGTTTGCTTCGGCCAGAAGCATGTCTTCAAAATAAGTGATTTCAGCAATGTCTTCGCGATAGAGGGCATACTCGGTACCGTCTGCTTCAAGTGGTTGAATTAACAGACGAACAGCCGGGTTATTCTCCATTTCACGGGCACGCGCTTCCGCCTCTGCTGATCTCTTGCCGCGTATGGGCCTTTGGCCCGGCTTTTTTTGCCCCGGGGGCAGAGGGCGTGGGGCGACGGGCTCAATGAGCAGGTCGGTGTCATCTTTAAGGATCACTCGATCGAACGGAGCTTTGGTCAACAGAGATTCGGCGTCTTTGGCTACGGTTGTTAAAGAAGTCGCCTGAGCCTGTAGCTGGGGGATGCCAGCAAGAACGATCGACCAGAGGATCGCAAAAAAAACGGTGATCAGCGTCTTTCGTATATGAAAGAGAAGATAAATCATGGTTTTTTCTCGCTGGAAGGGGCGGCCGCCGCAAATTGTCTTACGACACCCGGTCGCTCCACGATCATCCAGCCTGATTCACCGCGAAATATCGGGCCTTGTACCCATGTCTGCAGCGGAACGCGCTTTGGCTCGGGCTCGCCGATCTTCCAGACAATCAATTCTGATTCTTTATTTTGTGTCAGCCATGCGACTTCACCAGATTCCATCACTGGAGAACTGGTCGGCATCACACCCGCTAATTTAGTCTCAGCCTGCATTTTGCCTGATTCGTCCACCAGGCGAATGAGCCCGGATGGATGGCACACAAGCGCTTTAGAGCCGCCAAGGGGGTATAGTCTTGTGCCTGGGCCAGGAAATGTCCATGTTTCCTGAGTGGTTAGATCACGCCCAGCAAGCGAAACCAGGGAACCTCCTGTTTGCAGGGCCAGGATGGCACGGCCTGTCGAAACCAGAGTACCGCTGAATTTCCCTTCCAATGTGACCCGAGCCGTCTGACGCAGCTTGGCAGGCATACCTTCACTGACAAGCCTGATCAATCGCCCTGAATTATCCGCCAGAACAATCGATTTATCCTCGAGCCCGACCATCGCCTGCCATTTCCATGGAGTTGTCTTTTCATAATCAGGCACAAATGGTTGGCCCTGTGGTGAGCCATCCTTTGCTGAGGCGATTGCAACGTCACCACCGGAACCAGCAATGAACAGCAAATCATCCTGAATCAGAGGCGGAATATCCGTCTCCAAAGGCAAATTGATTTGCTGAGGCTCAGCACTTTCCTGCCGCCTGATCAAGACTCGATTGGCCACCTGTGGTGAAAGGCCGATACGAACTGATTTTCCCGCATTATGCCAGATCCAGTTGAGTGGCGTTTCAACTGTTTCATCGATCGCTTTTTTCGGTTGATCCCATTTGTAAATACCTAGTGGCTGTGCCGGCTTCAATTTCATTTCGAAGTTTGCTCCGGCGGTATCCAACCAGCGGAGAGAATCGTTGTTGACACGTTCTTGCGCCAATTCCAGAGGCAGCCCCCAGCTTGTGGTCCAAATGGGTTTCTCTTCGCGAACATCAACGGCGACAATCGACCGGCCAAGGTCGCGATGAATTGAAAGCGTCAGCAGGACTTTGTTGTCGTCAAGACGGTTAATGGCCTGAGCGGGATAGCCTTCCGGCAAGTCCCAGGATTTGATGATATTCAGACGGCCAGATAGTGGATCCAAGCGATACTGCTTCAGTGTTCGGTCAACAATGAGGGCTTCCCGCTGGCCAAAAGCGATTGCTGATGTCGGGTGTGCCGGGGCGTTGGTCGCCTGACTTTTACCAACGCTGCTCAAGGGTTTGGCCAGGGTGTAATCACCAATTGTGAAGATACTGAACCCGCCACGGTCGTGGCTGGCCCACAGAAGATTGCCTTGAAGTGAGGGCCCAAAAACGGGCCAGCCTTCGAGTGGCTCCTGCTGCAATCGCTGTGGGATACCCGAGCGGTCATCAATCAACCAAGTCTGCACATTTCCAGCCCGAAGGCCGACTTGTTCAGAAAAGATTAAATAACGCCCCGATCGAACTGGCCGGGCTTTTAAAGTCCCTTTTTTGTGACCCATATAGACGCTGCGCAGGCATGACTTCGGTTCAACCTGCAAAATGAAGAGAACTGACTGATCTGCCGGCACATAAAGTGTCTGGTTGTTCTGAGAGGCAAGTACCGTACCTGCAAGCGGCCATTTCAAGTCAAGGCCATCGCGCATCGTGCCGGTGGCAATATCCACCCAGCGTACCTGCCCTTTTGCTGGCAGTACAACAACCATTTGATTACCAAGAACCAGTGGCTGCTGATTAGGAACATCACCCAGGATCTGTCGCCACAGAGTTTTGCCGTCAGCCAGTGAGCTTCGCACCAGTGATTGGTCCCGGTCATCAAATCTGATGACCGATGGCGTTGATTCTTCAGGCAGAATCAGGGGATCAAACCCCTGCTGCATCCCGGAGGACATCTGCCAGATTGGTATCCCGGTTTTGCGGTCGATTCCAACGGCCAGACCCGCCCCTGATTTTACGATCAATGCTTTGGGATCGACCGCACTGGGATTCTCTGTAGAAGAGCTGCTGGCCTGCCGGGCAAAAACTGTCAGAGGGGGCCCTAATGCACTCTGGGGATCCTGCTGGCTTGCGGATTGACTGTTTTTGACCGGAGTGACATTTTCTTTTACCTGAGTGTTGGCTTGATCAAGACGTTTGGAAATTCCAGTATCAGTAATAAGGTCAGGATAACTCGCCAGAAGTGTGTCACGTGCCTGATAAGCAGCGAGAGGTGCTTTGTTCTTGAGGGCATCGTCCATCTTTGCCAGTGAGCGGTTTTTCATTTCGCCCTTGGCAACTGCAGCTTCTGCCTCAGCCATTGCCTGATCGACTTTGAGCCGGGAACGCTGAGATGGCGCAGCTTCCCCTGCCAGTTCCTGATGAAGTCGATAAGCTGCACGAGCCTGCTCTGCCGTGTCTGTCGTTGCGGATTGTTTGGCCCGAGCGGCGAGGTCGCGAGTCATGGTGGCGACCACTTCCGCTGCATTCATCTGCTGGTCTTTCCATGCCGGTTCTTCAGCCAATTTAGGCAACTCATCGCTGGCCAGCTTGAGAGCAGCGGCCAATTGCGGCGATTGCCCAGCTGATAGGTCACGAAGCCTTGCCAGAGTTTCCAAAACACGTGCATTGCTCGATCGTTCTTCTCTGGGGCGCATACGAAGGAACGTCTGAAGCTGCTCGGAACTTGACTTGAAATCGTTGGCATCATACGCCGCGATACCGGCAGTGTATGCTCGATTGGCTTGCATCCGGTCTATTACCCACCACAGCCCTGCCGCTACCACGATCAGGAAGGCAAGTGTGGCGCTTAGTAATATGATTTTGGGCGTAGTAGCAAGTTTTCGGCCTGTTGCTTCTTCTTCGGCAAATACGGAAAGCCCACGCGCAGAATCAGAAGCTACAACGGTTGGGGTGGGTTCTGAATGACCGGCTTTGGTTGGCTGTTTCTCGACTGTTTTCGATTGAGTTGTCGATTTTCCAGAAGCGGGCTTGGCGGAAGGGGCGACAGCTTTTGGCACTTCCGCTATGTCGTCCCAGTCAAGCTCGACTGGAGCGGCTTTTTTGGAAGGAGTTGCAGTGGCAGGTTTTGCCGGGGATGGTGCCGGTTTTGCCACAGGGCTGGCAACGGAAATTGTGTCTGCAGCTTTCAGTAAAAGGCGGAAGCCGCCAAGGCCGATTTCGTCACCAAGTTTTACAGCTGATTGGGCCACTCGCTTGCCATTGTGGCGAATTGACTTTCCTTCAGGAGTTGCTTCGATCAGAAAGTTATCGTCCTGAACTCTCAGACGGGCATGAATTGCCTGCACTTCGGAGTCTAGCAAGTGGATGTCACAGACTGAGTCTGATCCAATCAGCAGTGATCCTGATTTTGGCAGATTCATCGTCTGACGCGTGCCACCAGGCCCGTGAATTTCCAGAAATGCCATATTAGCCGGTTCCTGTGGTCATGATCAGAAATACTGTTTTTTGTCGCTTCAAGCGAACTATCGCAACGGTTCCTGCGAAGCAACGACTAATTCAAAACCGCTTCCACTTTTGCTAACGCGAAATCGAGTGCGCTTGATCTGCCCAGGCTGCCTGCGTGCGAAGGAAACCTCAAGCTGCGCCAGACGGTCGGCCGCTTCTTTACTGTAGAAATGAAAAATGGCACCCTGCCCAGGTTCGATTCCCGCATTGCGGAAGAGTTGCTGATCAATGGCTTTACGTCCACCACCCAGCCAGAGAAAATAAAGTCTTTGCTCAGTATCGGGAGCACCTCTTCGAATCGTTGGTTTGGGGCTCGATAAATTCCGGGCGTAAGTTAATTCATTTCCATTTGCTACGGCAACTTCTACCCCCATGGAATCAAGGGCACGGGCGTAGTCTTCGACCGTCTGGCCTGAATCATAAACGATATTCCATCGCTGTTCGCGCGGTACGCCACCTGTGCCGGGGCCAAATCCATATCCGGGCCGCCCTGTTCCTTTCTGGCTTGATCTCTTACCAGTTGCAACCGCGCCGCCTGAACTGACTGCGGGGCCCAAGTCCATCGTTACCACCGCTTCGCCATCGCTTACAAGTCCGTCAAAAACCTGATCAGGAGTCATCGCGACCGAAGGTTCTTCGAATTCACTGGCGTTGGATTCATTATTTGATGCCGCTGCGCCATAAGCAGCGCCTGGTACTTCGATCGTCTCTGATTCACCGACTGTGCCGTCGAGCGATCCCCCACCACCGCCAGATACCTCAATAATTTCGATCGGAGCGGCAGTAGGAAGATTGAATGCCTGCATCGTCATAAACTGAATAAAAAGCCAACCCACAATACAGCCGACTCCCATAATGAGAGATATCAGCCCTGATACTGTCCGGTCATATTCTGATTCGCCACGAATGATACGACCTGTTGTCTGTGCAGGCACACTTGCCACACTCATGGCTTGCCTCCACCGGATGGCTTACCGTTGTCAGGAGATGACTCAGAAATTAATGCCCCGACAAAATATTCTCGCCATGCTTTGGCTGCATTACGTTTTATCTCGGTTGCTGAGGATCGGTCTGCTGAATCAGTGATTTCAGGACCATAGCCAACGAGTCGTCGCGATAGGAATTGCAGGCCTTTGCCAGCTTCTATTGCTACAGCATCGTCGGCGTCTTCCACTGCATCGAGAACAAGAGGCAGGACAGTGCGGTCATTAATTCGAGAAAGGCACCAGATCGAAATCACACGAAGCTGTGGGTCAGGCGATCGTGAAAGCCTGATTAATCGATCTTTATGTGGTTTCAGGGCTGCATCGCCCTGCAATCCGTAGGCATTCATCAGGCCTGCTTCGATTGCTGCAGGATCGCCCTGAAGTTTAGGGTCTGCAAGTGCTTCGAGCATCCCCTCAACGGCACCTGTCATTGGGCTGACACCTACGCGTCCAGCACGAATTACCAAGTCGTTAAGATTTTTCGGTAAGCCTTTGCCGCCAAGCATGTTGGCTGCACCCAGTCGCCGCCTTTCGGCTTTCTGGATCGAGTCTCTCGTACTCCTCGCGGCGAAGAGTATCGCCCATGCAGTGTTGACATTCGGGCCATATTGGCCATCGACCATTCCGTCCTGCCCTACATGACTATTGATGTAGTTCAGGCCGATGTCATACCATGCCTTTGTGCCCAACACCTCGACATCATTAAGGGAAGCAACACGTTCGATGGAATAGAGGGCATAATATGGCGTTTCGCCATACATCTGCTCTACGCCAAAATTGGCGGTGAGCCAGCTCATTCCGCGCTGGATACCCCTACGGAGGTCATCCATTGAAGTTGACAGGCCACGAGTCTGGTTTTTCTGCTCTTCGGCAATTTCATCACCGTTCTCATCAAGGCTGATCAAGAGCTTGCTTTTCGGCTTGTTTCCAATCTTTTCCTGATCTTTTGCGATCCGTAATTGAGATAGCTGAGACTGGCAAATTAGCAGGCTGCCGGTTCCTGCCGCAGTTAAGGAAACGGTCGGCTCACGCTCGCCAGTGAGGGGTTGATATGTGAAACCGCCTGAAGTTCTCTGCGTCCTTAATAGCCACGTGGCCGATCGGTCGAAAACATTCGGATTGATTTTGATTTCCAGATTTGTCGCTTCCCAAAGGCCGAGAAGTGCAAACTGGGTCAGCGATGTATCGCCAGATCCGGGAGTGGCGGAATGAATAACGTAACCCCATGAGCCACTGGGAGTTTGTTTCGAGATGATGAAACTTGCGAGATTTTCTACTTGTCGCCGGTAGGCTTCGGGGTCAGCATTCGCAAACATGATCAGCAGTGCAGCCGCTTCATAAACAGCTTTGTCCTCACCTTCGGCCGCACTGTAAAAGGTGCTGTTGGCTCGAGTGGATAAAGTGCGAAGTGCGTTGGCGATCTCCGGCCTGGTTTTAGGCATTCCGGACTTGATCAAAGCCAAGGTACACATCGCGACATAGCCTGGCCGATCATCAGAAGCCACTTTCGTAGCAAGTACGGGTGAAGACCGTTGAATAATCAACTGGGCTGTCGGGTTTACAAATTCCTTGCCTGGAGGTTGAAAGGCCCGAAGAGGCATACCAAAGGCAAGGTAGATCAGCAACATTAAAATGCTGAAAGTGGTCTTGCTTTTCTGGTTCATGCCTGTCGGGCCTGTCTATTCAGAATCCATCCGCAGCGATCAGGTCATTTGATGAGCGGTCTAATCTCAATTTTGCGGAACTGAATCTCAGCCCCTTCGGACTGAAACTGAAGCTTACCTTCTGTGTGGCTAGATTTTGTGCCAATGTTGACGACGTAACCATTAACAATATTGGTGATCGTGTCGCCATCACACACGACTTCCATTCGATTCCATTCTCCGGTTGGTGTTTCCACATCTTTTTCACCACGGAAGCCAAGGACATCTTTCCATTTCGGGTCACGGCCCCACCAATCATAGCGGCCACCGTTGTGCGTCTCTTCCTTGCCATTGACAGGGTCAAAGATCATCGCACGTCCCTCGCGACGGATTTTACAGGTCAGGCTTGGCTTGTTCTTGCCGGCAACCATAATGAAATCGCCACAACCGCCTTCGATAATCTGGCACTCCTGCGATTCCATCCAGTGGCCACCTACGGCGCCATCCTCACCGACACAATGGAGCAGAATTCCTGAGTCTCGTGACTTATCTTTACGGGGGGCAAATGTTCTTGGGCCCCATCTCCACTCTGTAACCAGATGGTAGTTCTTGTATTTTTCTTTTGTCGTGACCGCGCCAAAATCCTCGCCGCTGATCACCAGAATGCCATCCTTTACGGTGAAGACTTTCTGTGGATCCTCAAGCTTATTCTTGTGCGTGTATGTGTAAAAACCGGTTAGGTCTTTCCCATTAAACTCGAGAACAGGATCGCCAGAACGAACTTTAGGAAGGTCTTTAGAAAAAGCAGGTGCGTTTGACCGCTTAAGATCCTGTGCGGTGAGTGAATTCATCGCGAGAATTGAACCCACCCAAAGAAAACCGGCGACGATCATAGCAACTGGATTATTTTTGAGCATTCTGATGTTCCTTAAAAAAAGGTCAGCCTCTTGACCGATGAACGCGTGCACCCTGATTACGGCAGAGTTTTTCAACCCTTGCCATTAATTCGGGCGTAGAGCATGGAATTGATAAAACCATACCGTGCTGCTTCGGCATCAGGTCAGGTGGCGTTTCGCCAACCTGGTCAATCTTCACACCCATCTGACCAAGTGCCTGAATAACAGAATTTCCAAGAGCCGCATTGGCAAAATAAGCCAGTACGCGAGGGCTTGTTTCGGGCTCGTCAACTTTACCGGGGCGAATCGTTGGGGTTTCCATCGTGTATTTGTGCTGAAAGGTCAAGGAATCAGATCATCTTCAATTCACTATTTAACAGTTTGCCAATCCCAAGATTACTTAACAAGAGTCTGGCTGCCAAAATTACAGTATTTCCGATAACATCACACGATCGTATAAAGATTGATATACTGAGAAATCCGGAGAGAATGTAAACTCGTGCCATTTGTGAAAAATTGCACTTTCGCCGGTGAGTTTTGAGATTCTGTGCAGGAAAGCCTGATGCCAGAAGTGATTATCGTTGGCGGTGGGGTGATTGGTCTCTCTCTTGCATGGGAACTGGCCCGGCGTGGTGTGGTTCCCGATGTATTCGACATGAAGGAAATTGGCAAAGCAGCATCTTGGGCTGGTGCCGGACTGGTTCCACCACCACACCGGGCACCAGATCTGACCGACCCCACCTGCCTGCTCAGGGCTCGCTCGGCTGATCTATATCCGCAGTGGTCCGAAGCACTTCGAGAAGAAACAGGAATTGATAATGGCTTTCGTGTTTCGGGCGGAATCGATGTTGCGCTTCATCCTCGAGAAGAGCCGGCACTTCAATCAATGACCGGCAGATGGCGAAAGCAGGGAATCCGATTTGAATTGATTGATGACATTCGGTCAGCGGAACTTGAGCCGGAACTGACACATTCGTTTACCCGAGCCTATTATCTGCCAGAACGTGCTCAGGTCAGGAACCCATGGCATTTGAGGGCTCTTGAAAACGCCTGTCGCCGACGTGGTGCCCGATTTCACACTGACCAGCCAATTTGTGGGCTGATTACTCAAGGCCAAACAGTCAAAGGAATAAAAACATCAGCTGGCGAGCATTTGGCGGACAGTGTCGTTGTCACTGCCGGGGCATGGTCAGAGGGATTGCTGGATCAACTCGGCGTAAAAATGCCAACCAGACCTATCAAGGGGCAAATGCTCTTGCTAAACCCTGGGAAAAAACTGCTGGCTCGAATCATCGAACACGAAAAGTGCTATCTGGTTCCGCGTGATGAAGGATTGGTATTGGCTGGGGCAACGGAAGAATTGGTCGGTTTTGATGAATCACTGACAACCGATGCCCGCTCTTTATTGTGGAATGAAGCTGTTAGACTCGTACCCGCGCTAAGTGAGTCTCAAATTGTTAAACAGTGGTGTGGCTTCAGACCTGGCTCAAAAGATTCCAGGCCTTATCTGGGAAAGGTGCCCGGATTTGCTTCCCTTTACGTAGCCACTGGCCATCAGCGAGCAGGATTATCGCTCTCTCCCGCCACTGCAGAAGTCATGGCCGATCTGATTACTGGTG
Source organism: Isosphaeraceae bacterium (assembly GCA_044351075.1). Taxonomy (GTDB): domain Bacteria; phylum Planctomycetota; class Planctomycetia; order Isosphaerales; family Isosphaeraceae; genus QWQI01. The sequence goes on from JBILGL010000007.1 coordinate 17,258, forward strand.
TTGAATCGAGGATCAGCCTTGAAGGCTATCGGATTGACCGTGAACCGACCACAAGTAAAAACGATACCACTCGCTCCTGATTATTTTTGTTTGAATTGATTCGTTCAGTTGACGTTGGCATTTCAAATCGTTTGTCATAAACTATTTATGTTGACAATTCAGTCATTTCAGATATGTCGGAAAGAAACATATTCCATCATGAAGTTAACGACGGCGTCGCAAAAATTCATTCTGCACTGGGGTGAGATGGGCCAGGCGTGGGGTATTAATCGCACCATGGCTCAAATTCATGCATTGCTCTTTATCTCGCAGGAGCCCCTGGACGCTGAACAGATCAGCCTGCTGCTGGATGTGAGCCGTTCAAATGTTTCTACCAGTCTCAAGGAATTAATCACTTGGGGCGTGATCAAAAAAGTGCATGTTATTGGTGATCGCCGCGATAGATTCGAGGCTCTGAAAGACGTTATGGAGACTTTTCGCGTTATTATGGGGGAACGTAAAAGACGCGAGATGGACCCGACGATTTCCTTGCTTCAACAATGTGTTGCTGAGGCCAGAACCGGGGGTGATACCGATCAGTACACAAGTGAACAGTTGCAGAAAATGTTGGAATTTGTGCAAATGATTACCATTTGGTACAGCCAGGTGGACCGGCTCAGCTCAAGTTCGATGAAGCGACTGCTGAACGCCGGTGCAAAAATTGCCACACTTTTCGGAACGATTGATCCCAAGGTTGATTAATGACGCGTTCGTTCTTTGAATAGTATTAAACTATCAGTCGAATTGTATTTCTTTTTCAATATGAATCATCTCACAAAGATGAATTCTTTTGTACAGAAAAGTGTTGAAACTAATTCAGCCCAAGAGTTTTCTTTAATATAATTTTCTGCTTGGGTCATTTCATTTTGACTTGGATAACGACCAAAAAGTCGAATATAAAGTGTTTCGATGCGATTTTTGGTTGCAACTGAGGTTTCGTTTTGAAAAGCTTTCCCCAGTCGATCGGCTTCGCCTCTGACGAAAGGATCGTTGAGAAGTGCCAGTGCTTGAGAAGGCTGATTGGAGATATTCCGCCGGCCTACAGTGAGTGTGGGTCTGGGGCGATCGAAAATCTCCAAAAATTCAATGGGAAAATTTTTCCGCACGTTCAAATAAATTGTACGCCGGCCATTTCCATCCACAGGCCCGGAAATGGGTTTTTTGTCGTCCGTCAGACCAGGTGGTTGGGGAGTAGGGATGGGCTGGCCATAAAGTGATCGATCAAGCCTGCCGGAGGCGGTCAGAATTGCATCACGAAGGCTTTCGGCATCAATACGTCGGATGGACGCGTGAGATATGAGCAAATTATCAGGGTCGATTTCATTTGCTCTTGCTGTTGATTGACTTCCCTGCCGATAAGCACGGCTGGTCACAATAAGACGGCTGATATTTTTGATTGAACCCCCTCGGCGCTGAAATTCCATAGCAAGCCAATCTAAGAGCTGCGGGTGGCTTGGCTGCTCACCCAGACGGCCCAGATTATCGGATGTAGCAAAGAGCCCGCGGCCGAAATACCAGCCCCAGATACGATTTGTAATAACGCGCCAGACCAGCGGTTGATTCTCATCGGCCCACCGCTCTGCAAGCTCCAATCTTGGCTGTAGCCTTTTATCTTCTGGAATTTTCCAAAGCTGGTTTAATTTTAAATCACCCAGTGTAAGTCTATTTCCAAGCTTACGATGATCGCCCCTGATGAAAACAGTTTGATCATCACGAGCAGGTGTCGTTTCAGCAACGCCGACAGATCTCGCTGAAATGTCGATCTTTTCCTCTGAAGAGCTGAATTTCTTTACTGCTAGATCCAGTTGAGAGCCTGGATTGAAATTGTTGTTCAGAATTTTTGCATCCAACAAATCTTGAAGCAAGGCCGCATGGTGGTTGGTTAATTTTTCTGATTTGAAATTTTCGATGGCCAATTGGATTTCATTGATCAGACGCTCAGCTAGTTTTTGGGGCTCTGGCTTGAAAGTATCAATGTCATTTAATGATTTCATGAATTCTAACGCCGGAGATTGTTCAGCGACGACATCAGCAGGATTTTCATGAAAAATAACGTAGCGTATACCGGCTGAGCTGCGGCCATCGCGAGGTATTTGATTTAAGTCACGGATAACGCCAGCGAAGGGCAGCTCTTCTCTTGTGGCAAGTTCAATATAAGCCTGCTGATTTCTCCAGATGTCACGCACTGGCAGTTTATACCACTTTGGTCTGGGGCTGTTGAGCACTGGGGTGACACCACCAAAAAGGATGTCAACTCCCTGAAAGTTATCAACCACAAGCCGAAGCCTTGCTCCAGCCGTTCCTGAAGCCATTACGGAATAAGCACCACTGCTGAGTTTAATTTCTGGTGAACGAAGGGTTGCACTCAGTTTTTCGCTGATAGAATCACTATAAAAACCTGATGGACGAATGGCGTCGATGGCTGGATCTGGCTTGCCTGATAATCGAATCGAGCCGGCATGGCTAAATTCAGGAGTGAAAAACCACCGCTTCGACCACTCGTCGGGAAATGAGCCTGATTGTGTAAAATCAGCCAGTAGCTTCTGTTTGCTGCCGGGTTGAAGCCATGTCGGTTGGCCTGATTCAGCAACAGCTTTCCAAGCGTTAATCCATGACTCTCCCGAATTTTTTTTCAACTTTAAGCTTTCAAAAGCTCTTGCGAAGGCATATGCCCATCGGCGCGGCGAATCGATTTGAGACTTGAAATATTCGGCAATCTTTGAATCAGCCTTTTCAGGCGATTGAAATGCAATTCCAATATTCGTTTTGATCAAATTTAAATCATTCTGCCATTGACTTTTCAGTGCAGATACAATTTCAGCTCTGTTGTAATCAGTATTTTTTAAAGGAATTTTCAATTGATCAGGGTCAGCCAGCGGGTGAACAGTCGCCCGAGCCGTACGAAAAATGCCATATAATTTGTAATAATCATCAGTGCCAATCGGGTCAAATTTATGGTCGTGGCAGCGGGCGCAGGCGATTGTTAACCCCAGGAATGTTTTACCAAGTGTATCAATCTGGTTTTCGATTACCACCGCTTCTTCGTTTTTGACATCGACCGGCGAATGATAGAATTCAACAAATCTCATCCATGAAGTGCCGATCGCTGATTGCAATAAGCCGGTTGAGGCATCACGGCGTGGTTTTTCAAGTAAATCACCGGCGATATGTTCGCGAATTAATTGATGGTATGAAATATCATTGTTAAACGCTCTGATGAGATAATCACGATAAGCCCATGAATAAGGGATGAGGGCATCCTGCTCTGATCCAACAGTCTCGGAGTAATGTGTCAGGTCCATCCATCGCCGTGCAAGTCTTTCTCCGTAATGTGGAGAGGCCAGCATGCGATCCACCTGTTTTTCATAAGCGTCAGGTGAATTGTCTGCCAGAAAGGTTTTGATTTCTGATTCTGTAGGCGGTAGTCCGGTGAGGTCAAACGAAGCTCGGCGCAATAAAGTGGCTTTATCTGCCGGCATCGAAAAACTCATTTCATTTTTTGCCAGCTTTTCGAAAATAAATGCATCTATTGGGTTTGACTCATGACTTTGAGGCACTGACGGATTGGCCAGTGGCTTAAACGACCACCAGTTCAGCCTTTTATCGAAAGTTGTTTCCCAGGAATCATTTTGTTTTGGAGATGCAGGGGCATCAGAACGTGGATCAAAAGCACCATCGGCAATCCAGCGGCGAAAATTATTGATAACATCATCAGGCAACTTTCCTTTGGGCGGCATTTCGGCCACATCGCCTTCATATTTTATTGCGAGATAAATTGATGAGTTATCAGGGTCGCCCGGCTTAATGACCGGGCCGGTTGATCCGCCGCTTGCCAGACCCTTTTTCGAGTCAAGCAGTAATCCACCTTTAACCGACTTCGCTTTAGCGGAATGGCATTCATAACAATGTTCAGCCAATACAGGACGAATTTTCTGCTCAAAGAAATTGGTTTTTTGATCATCAGCCAGTACAGAACAAAAACATAATAAAATTGAAAATAAGCAAAATAACAGATAATTAGATTTCTTTGTCGATTTAATTCGCATGGTTGGCAAGAAAGTTGTTGGCAGTCGTTGAGTAGTCAGGTATTATTTACGATACATCATAAGGGGTAATGCTTCCACGGTTTTTCAGAAAATCGGAAGCCGATTGTGGAGTTCTCCGGCTGTCTGATTTTAATCTGACTATCTGAGTTGCCTCACCCGCCCACCGATTTCTGACCTCGAAATACTTCAATAAAAACGGATATCGCCAATGGTGCGTCTCTTCCGACTCATGGCATTGTTCATTTTGTGCGGCAGTCATTCGGCCGTAGCGCAACAGGCTGAGCGTAAAACAGGGGCTGATTTTGTACATGACGTGGCTCCGATTCTGCGAAAACACTGTGGTAAATGCCATACCAACGGCGTTGCTAAGGGAGATTTCGCGATGGATACGCGTGCTGCCCTGATGAAGTCAGAAACAGTAGTGCCAGGCAAAGCAGTGGAGAGTGATCTTGTCGAACGAATCAAGACCGATGACAAAGAGATGAAAATGCCGCCGGAGGGGGCCAGACTGACTCCCGGGGAAGTCGAAGTGATTAGCCAGTGGATTAACGAAGGGGCAAAGTGGGATGAGTCTTTCAGCTTTCGCCAGTCAGCTTATGAACCCCCATTGAAGCCGAGGGCTGTTACCCTCCCGCAGGCTCAGCCGGGCTTTGAGCATCCGATTGATCGGATTGTGAAAGCTTATTGGGATAAAAATAAAGTCAGTCCAGCCCCAGTTGTTGATGACATTACATTCATGAGGCGAATCTACTGGGACATGGTTGGACTTCTTCCGCCAATTGCAGAAGTTGAGAAGTTCCAGAAGGATGCAGACCCGAAGAAGCGGGCCATGCTGGTTCAGCGACTATTAGAGGATCGGCCTGCTTACACCAATCATTGGCTGAGCTTCTGGAATGATCTGCTCCGAAATGATTACAAGGGTACGGGTTTTATTGACAAAGGTCGAATTGCTATCAGCAAATGGCTTTACGAGTCGTTGATGACAAATAAGTCTTATGACAAGTTTGTGCATGAATTAATCAGCCCGACACCTGAAAGTGAAGGTTTTGTTTACGGTATTCAGTGGCGTGGCCGAGTCAATGCCAGCCAGGTGCGTGAGGTGCAATTTGCGCAGAACGTCGGTCAGGTTTTCTTCGGTGCCAACCTGAAATGTGCCAGCTGTCACGATAGTTTTATTGACAAGTGGAAGCTGGAAGATGCTTACGGTATGGCCGCAATTGTGGCGGAAAAGCCATTAGAAATCAATCGATGCGATAACCCGACCGGTAAGATTGCTCAGGCAAAATTTCTCTTTCCCGAACTTGGTTCGATCGACGCATCGAAGCCAAAAGCCGAGCGGTTGAAGCAAACAGCGGATCTGGTGGTTCATCCGGAAAATGGCCGTTTTCGCCGCACAATCGTTAATCGGATATGGCTCAAGATGTTAGGTCATGGACTGGTGCATCCGGTGGATGCGATGGGCACACCTCCATGGAGTGAAGACCTGCTTGATTATCTGGCGAATTATCTTGTAGAGCAGGGGCATGATCTCAAAGCTCTCATGGCCCATATCGCTACCAGCCGAGCCTACCAGACGGTTTGCAGCCCTCATTCTGAAAATGTAGCTGTTGAAGATTATGTTTTTACAGGCCCTGAGCTAAAGCGTCTGACGGCCGAACAGTTCATTGATGCTCTCTGGACGATCACCGGCACTGGGCCGGAAAAGCCAGTGGCACCAATCACTTTGCCAGCCATATCTGCCGATTCTCCGACACGAGCCCCCAAAGTGCGTGCTGCTTTAATGGATAGTGATACGCTGCAGCGAAGTCTGGGTCGCCCAAACCGAGAGCAGGTCGTCACACAGAGAGGTGAAGTGTTGACGACGCTTCAGGCGATCGATCTTTCTAACGGTAAATCAGTCTCCGATATGCTGCGCACGGGTGCTGCCAAAGTTGTAGAAAAGAAAATGAAGCGGGATGAGCTGATTGACAGTCTCTTCCGCGATGCGATTTCCAGGCTCCCGAAGCAAAATGAAAGAGAGACTGCGAGAGAAATATTGACCGAAGAGCCAACGATTGATTCGGTGGCAGACCTGATCTGGGTCCTTGTCATGCTCCCCGAATTTCAGATCGTCCGCTGAGATTTCCGATCCAACCATCCATGGATATAATTCAGTATCAGTACAACGCTTAAGCAGGAGAAGATCCGATGCCAACCGACCATGAAATTCGCCGGCTTTTTTCACGCAGAGACATAATGAAAACAGCATCGGCCGCCAGTTTATCGATGCTGGCTGGTGCTGAGCCACTATTGTTTGGTGCCGATGCAGTGAAGCCAAAAGCACCCAAGCCAACGGCTGATACGGTGATTTTGTTATGGATGGGTGGTGGGATGGCATCGCCCGACACATTTGACCCGAAGCGATACGAGCCTTTTGAGATTGGTCTGCCGGCTGAGAAAATTCTTTCGACATTTCCGGCGATAAATACGAGCGTTGATCACATCAAAATCACTCAGGGTTTTGAGAATGTTGCTCAGGTGATGGACAAGGCGACACTGATTCGATCGCACGTTGTTGCCGATCTCGGAAATATTCTGCATTCACGCCATCAGTATCACTGGCATACGGGTTATGTTCCACCGCAGACGGTTGCGGCTCCTCATATCGGAAGCTGGATGTCGCGAATGCTTGGGCCTAAGAACCCGGCAATTCCGGCCTTCATCAATATTGGGCAGCGGCTTGAGGGTAATGGAGAGCAGGAAGAGCTCAAGGCCTTCACCACCGCCGGATTCCTTGGTAGTGAGTATGGTCCTTTTAATATTCCCTTCCCGGAGGATGCAGTAGCTGCCGTTCAGCCGCCTAAAGGGATGTCGAGAGATCGCTTTGAGAGTCGCCAGCGTGCGTTGAAGGCGATGATCAAGGAAAGCCCTCTGGCCGATCTTGCCAGCGACTACCATCAAGAGTCGATGCTACGTTCGATTGACAATGCCCACCGCCTTCTGAGTTCAAAGGATCGAGACGCTTTTGATCTTTCAAAGGAACCAAAAGACTCCTATGAGAAATACAATACGGGGCGATTTGGTCTTGGCTGTCTTTTGGCACGTCGCCTGACTGAAGCGGGTGCCCGATTTATTGAGGTGACAACCGAGTATGTCCCGTTTCTGCATTGGGATACGCACGAAAACGGTCATGAAACCTATGCCCGGATGAAGCGGGAGATTGATCGACCGATCGCACAGTTAGTGAGAGATCTCGACTCTCGTGGTTTGCTCGATCGTACTTTGATCGTTCTGGCAACTGAATTCAGCCGCGACATGATGATTGAAGGAGTGCCAGGCAGTGAGGCGAGAGATCAGTCGCGGGCGAAGTCTGAAAAGATGGAAAAACCGATTCAATACGGCCTGCACCGTCATTTTACGGGTTCTGGATCAATCCTGATGTTTGGTGGCGGTATGAAAAAGGGGTATCTCCACGGCGAAACGGCTCCTGAGCGGCCACTGGTCACAATTAAAGACCCTGTATCGATTACGGACATTCATTCCACGATCTATACAGCTATGGGTATTTCGCCGGCAACGATGTTTGAAATTGAAAAACGGCCTTTCTACACCACACCTGATGGCAAGGGGCAGCCCGTTAAGAAACTTTTTGCCAATCCTGTATGAAGTGGTTCTGATTTAGAATTTGCCCGGGTTGGTCTGAAAAAATTCAGAGGCAGCCCGGGCATTTTTTACTTCCCGATTCTTGAATAAAGAAATTCTCAATAGTGAAGTCACATACGGAATATCTGACGTTTAACATTAATGCCCGAATGGGATTTGAGAACATTACGCCTACGATTGAGGCTATTGTACGAAAAAGTGGCGTGGCTGAAGGTCTTGTGCTCGTTAACGCCATGCACATTACGGCCAGTGTTTTTATTAACGACAACGAGCCGGGTTTGCATGAAGATTACAAAAGGTGGCTT
>JBILGL010000158.1:0-8338 GCA_044351075.1 Isosphaeraceae bacterium
GGCCGATGTCGGGAATCCCGGAAGAATTGCAATTGGTGTTTTGCCCGATGCACCCAGACAGATCGGCTTTCCCGGCTTCAGCGCTACGCCATGCACGATGATGCCGGGCGATAATTCAGCCAAAGCCCTGTAAGAAATATCTCCTGCTCCTTTACTGGTTCCGCCGGAGAGAATCACCATATCAGCTGACTGAATTGCATTTCCGATGGCTATGCGCATTTCCTCAGGATCATCGCCAACAATTCCATGAAAAACTGGTTTTCCGCCGGCTTCGGTAACAGAGTCGGCCAGTATGCGTGAATTAGAGTCGAATGTCCTGCCAGGTGGGCATGGCTTACCGGGAGCAACAATTTCATTTCCTGTTGAAATAATCGCAATTTCAGGACGACGAAAAACCGTAATTCGATCGCGGCCAATGGCAGCCATCAGGCCGGTTTCCCGTGGTGTCAGATGGGCTCTGGCCGTTAAAACGAGCTCGCCTCGTGCCATGTCCGTCCCGGCATGGCTGATATGCATTCCGGGAACCACTGGCTTGATAACCTGCAAGCAGTTTTCCAGCAGAATTGTCTGTTCCAGCATCACAACAGCATCGGCCCCTCGGGGAATCATGCCGCCTGTGGCAATGGGCGTAGCAAAGCCGGATGTGATTTCAATGGATGGCAGAATGCCGGGGTGAATAATCTCGCCGGTTAATTGCAATTCTCTCCGATCAGATTCGGCTGCCTCATAAGTATCGGCAGCGATGACGGCATAACCATCGACATTTGAACGATCAAAGCCGGGCACATCAACTGTTGAAATAAGATCTTCGGCCAGCACTCTGCCCAGCGCACAATCAAGATCAATTTCTTCAGTTGAAAGTTGGATCTGGTTGATAATCTTCCACCAGAGGCGAGTCGCCTCATCCACATCCACCACTTCCAGAAATTGCTGCTGCTCGTGTGTCATGTAATTTCAGATGCAAATGCATGGTGTTGATCATAGCAATTGATTTCAACCAGCGAGCCGGCCGGATAACCTTCCAGATCGGCAGGAACAACCATAAAACCGGTTGCATTTGTTGTGCCAGAGAGAATTGATGCGCCGCTGGTTGCAATGATTTCAATCAGGTCTGTTTCTGGATTTAATTTGACCCGCACATAATCCACCCTGCCAAGTGAGCTTGAAATTTTGTGGGCCAGTCGTTTCTGAATCACCGGATATGGCGAAAAAATCGGCATGCCGGCGAGTCTCTGCACGATGATTCGCCCGAAAAAGTCATAAGAGCAAAGGCAGCTCACAGGGTTGCCAGGTGTCAGCAATACTGGCTTGCCTGCAATCAGGCCAAAACCGGTGGGGCTGGCCGGCCGAAGCGCAACGCCATGGGCCAGCAACCGGCCGAGCGATGAAACAACATTCGGCGCATGATCTTCAGGGCCTGCAGAGCTACCGCCATTAATCATAATGCCATGGATATCCTGGCGTTCTGAAAGAGCATAAATGACAGATTTCAATTCATCAAGTCGGTCAATAATCGGGCCGATCTGGATCGGAATGCCCCCATCTCGCTTGATCAGTGCGGCAAGCATGGGTGAATTCATGTCGTTAATCTGATATTTTGAATTGGATTGATTGGAAGAAGATAATTCATCGCCAGTGGCTACAATTGCAATTCGAGGCTTCTGGCTGATACAGACTGCCCTGATTCCAAGCCCTGCCAGAAGGCCAAGATGCTGCGGTCTCAGGATCTGGCCGGATCGTAATACAACGGTGCCGATACGAACATCCTCGCCCTGTCGGCCGATGTGTCGGCCCGGCGCAACCGATGATCGAACCAATACGACACCTGCCGATTCTTCTGCAAATTCAACTGGTAAAACAGCGTCGGCACCTGCGGGAATCGGTGCTCCAGTTGCAATTGCAACAGCCTCGCCGGGCGAAACAAAGCCGGAAAAACCTGAGCCGGGGCGGCTTCGGCCAATGACTTGAAACTTCGAAGGCGTGTAAGTATCAGAACCAAATGTCTCTTCGGCTCGGAGGGCATAGCCATCCATGGCAGCGCGATCAAAGCTGGGAATATCGATGGGCGAGACAACGGTTTCAGCCAGCCTGCGGCCGAAAGCCTCTTCAATTGAAAAAATTTCAGTTGCAATTTGATTAATATGATTGCTGATCAGAGCCGTCAGACGCTCGACAGTCGTACGTTCGCGGAAGCCGCAGCCGCGCGGGTCGTGAGTGAATTGAGATTTCTCATTCCCATTCATATGAAATATGAGACACAAAAAAAGACGTGTGGTCAACAGAATTTGCTGACCACACGAGCTGATTCGATTTCAAATAGCCAAATCAGGCCAGTGCCGCAGTGGTTCTGGTTAAATTGACAACCAGATTGCCGCCGGCCGATCCATTTCTATCACCATCAACGGGCCTGAGTGCTGAATCAGCCAGCCCTGCGGCCTGAAGCTGGAATGTGACTCCAGCCGGAATTGTTATATTGGCCCTCGGCCTGATTGTAATCGTTCTGCGAGCAGCATCATAGACAGCTGACCGCAAAGCGATCCGAAGATCATCTCGAGTGCCAAATTTTCTGTCTCTGCCCGGATTAATCAGCGAATAGCCTGTGAGCCTGTTGGCCGATGCCGCATTCAAGTCACTATCAAAGACGATCTGAATCGCTGTGATCTGCCCGGTTCGGGTGCGCTGAGCCACGACAGAAAGTGGTTTTGCGAAAGGATTCACCACCTGGACACTGAAACTGTTGGCGGCACTTAATCCTTCGGAATCAACCGCTGTGACTTTTACTGTGAAACTGCCAACGCTGTTATAAAGCTTGTTGACGCTGAAGTTTCCGTTGGTGTCGGTTGATAACGGCTGAGGGCCCGAGCCGTCGCCGATATCGATGGTGGCATTTGCCAGAGGGGCAGAATCTTTATCGACGATCTGCCCGGAGATTGCAAAAGCGGCTCCCCGGAATACGCTGGCCGGGTTGTTTGAAAATGAAATGACGGGCGCACGATTCATCGCTTTGACAGTCAGTTGAACGCTCGATTCAGCCGTTTTTGAAGGCGTTCCGTTGTCAGAGACAATTAAATTGAGGCTGTATGTGCCCGGGGCGACCAGCCCGGAGATATCAACTTTCCCCGTCTGTGAATTGATATTCACGCCTGCTGGCGTATTGGCGCCGAGCTTGTAAGTCAGCGTTTGCCAGCCATCAGCGTCAGAAGCCACGATATTGAAACTCAGGGGCACTGATTCCATGGTAGTAAGCGGCTGAATTGGCGTAATCACTGGCGAATTGTTTGCCACGCTGATTGAGCCACTGGCTGTAGAAAGCGAGCCATATTTGCTCGTGACCTTCACATCAATATTGAAATTGCCTTCAGCACTATATGATTTAAGGCCCCGAACAACAAACCCACTGGCCGCTGATTGAATTGTGCCCAGGCTGGTTGTTCCGTCACCCCAAAGAATCTGGGCGGTCAGGTCAGTGGCCTTGCCGGCCGGATTAGTATCTGAAATTGTTGCAATAATTGCATCAATCTGGCCGGAACCTGGCTGCCGAACCGGATCGACAAAAAATGCCGAAATCGGTGCGTCAGAAACCGTCAGGCTCACGGGAGAACTGGCGCTGCGGGAAGGCACCCCATCGTCCTGAACAGAAACGTTAAAATTATAAGAGCCGGGTGTGATTCCGGCAGGCACGCTGACTTTGCCAGTGCTATCGATTGTCACGCCAGCGGGTGCACTGGCAGATAGCGAATATGTCAACTTTTGCCATGCATCAGAGTCAGTCGCAACGACATTGAAACTCAGGCTCTCTTTTTCGCTCACGGATTGATTCGCAACGGGTGTGATGACAGGTGTCGCATTGGCGACAACGATCGAGCCAGAAGCTGCGGCCGTCTTGCCGCCTGAACTTGTAATATTAACGTTAATGCTATATGTGCCCAAAGTGTTGTAAGTCTTTGAGCCTACGACAACCAGTGAGCCATTAAGCAGCTGAATGATGCCATCGTTGGTCGAGCTGTCACCCCAATTGATCTTAGCAGTAAAATCGGCGGGAACACTTGTAGGATTAGCGTCGGTAATTGTCGCAATCACCGCGTTAATCAGCCCCGAGCCGGGCTGACGCACCGGGTCAACGAATGTCGCACTGATTGGTGCGTCATTCACAATACCAGTGGAATTAATCACAGTCGAAACATTATCTACCGTATCAGTCACGGTGATTTTAACTGTATAATTTCCGAACCGCTGAAACGCTCCATTGCTTGTGATTTCATATCCGCCCTGAGCGTTCACATTCACTACACCTGCGACCGTCTGGCCATCGCCAAGTTCAATCTGAACGTTATATTTTGAAACATCCTTGGGAACCAGAGGCACAAATGAGCCAAGCACTGTCGATGTCAGCTTCTGGCCTTCTACTACTGTGACAGATTTTGATGTTGTCTGGAATGGGTCATCAATCCGGATGTTGATATCCTGAATATCCCATGGGTCTGAGGTGCTACCCCGGTTGGAAGCATTCGTCTGGCGGACACCGATCCGGAAAAGAAAATTACCTTTGTAATTATTGGCCGGTGTCAGGCTGAGCGTTCCATTGTTTATGGTAAATGTGCCGGGCGCTGGGTTTATTCCAAATGCTGCGCCATAAGTCACTTCATCATTTTCGTAGTCAAACGACGAAATTGGAATATTGATCACTTTATTCGTGTAGCTGACCAGATTATTGAGAGGGCCGAGAATTGGCGGATCGTTGGTCGTGTCGGCGATTGGCGTGACGGTGAAAGTCTTGGTGTCAGCTGCACCTGAAGGGTCTTGAGCGGTCAAACTGACCTGCACTGGCGAGGTGCCTGACATTTTCAGATAGAGCACAGAATCGGTGGTATTGGTCACCATGCTGACCGATGAGATGGTCACAGGCGCACTGGCGACGTTCAGGGCCGCCAGAACATCAAAGCCTTTGACAATCTGGCCCCAGATGGTGTGATTAAAGTCGAGAAATCGGGTTTGGGTGGTTGTGATAAAAAATTGCGAGCCGTTGGTGTCTTTCCCTGAATTTGCCATGGCAAGCTGGCCATAGCCAGAGAAAATGGCCTCAGGCGAAAATTCGTCGGCAAATTTAAAGCCGGGGCCACCACTGCCATTACCGCTGGGGTCGCCGCCCTGAATCATGAAGTCTTTAATCATGCGATGGAATGTCAGGCCATCATAAAACTTCTGATTCACCAGCGAAGTGATGGTCGAGACGGTGTTGGGCGCAATGTCGTCAAAAAGCTGAAAAACCATGTCGCCGTAATTGGCAACTGAAATTTTCATGAAAGGGTGCCCGCTCCGCACTTTGACGACGGCATTCGGGTCGGTCGAGTTCGAAGAAACGCTGTAGGTTATCGGGTCTCCGTCCGCGTCTGTGGCACTAATCGGCACCATCAGCGTTTTGCCGGATGGTATCTGTGCAGGGGCAATCGGGGCGATCACCGGGGCGGCCAGCAGCGACCTCTCTTCAAGAGCATTCCATTGCTGAAAAAAACGATGATTACGTCTTCTGTTGCCAATCATCTTTCACTCCGTCCGGGTTCGTTTGACCGCACTTGAGCCAACTTATACTTCATTATGATGTGCATGCATGCATTCAGGCAAGTTCTGTTCACTTTCCGAATCATTGACGCCTCTATGATACGGCAGCGACTGGCTCAAAGTTCATCCGTCTGGTTATTTTATCTTATTCATGATTCGGGTGGATTGAGTCAAAGTCAACGAATAATTGACGTTACATCAGCAAAATCGATCGTCGCCTGCAAAAAAGCCATAATCGTTATGATCAAAAAAAAGTGCGGGGCAAGCCCGCACGGATCCAACCCATTTTCGTAGTTTCAAGCATCCTTTTAAATCGGAATGCTCTTGATGCGCTTGCGGAGAAATTCAAGGACGTCTGAATTCGTGAGGTATCCGCCGTGTGTCACAATGTTGGCTGTATTGGTCCATGTCAGTGAGCCCGATGGCTGACCATTACCCCATTGAACGATCATGATGGAGCTATCGCCGGCATAGGTTGCAACCTGCGATAAAAACGGCACAATGCTATCGCCTGCTGGTGCCGAAATACTGGTGAAATAGATGCTTCCTGCGGGCGGAACAATGGCATTATCTGATTGAAACGGCCAGACGGATCCAGTCGTTCCATCGGCAATGACAGTCTGGTCGCTGGTGATTGTTGGCATTAAGTCATTATTCAGGTTCGGATAAACGCCATAGGTGGCTGTGACCTGGCTGACTTTATTCGTCCAGGGGTTTACTCCGGGCGAACTGGTTGCGTTGATATCAATCAGCAGATGATTTGCGGAAGGCGTGCTGTTGATATTGGTCAGCACTCCGTTGGTGGTGTAGAGAAAATCGTATGTAGGCAGCAGATCTCTGAGTGACGAGACATAAAGCTGCAGGAAGAGATTCGGGTTTGGCTGTTGAGTCACAGGGTCAGTGATCGTCGCCAGCGTGATATTACCGTTCGGGCTGGTTACTGTTTCGCCGCCTAATACCGCGCCGAATGGTAACAAGAGCATTGTTCTCAGGATCGCCGACGAACCCAGGGTGAACTCTGCGGTATCGTTATTCCAGACGGGCCAGGCCATGGCAGCGCCCATGCTGGGTGCAGCCAGAAGGACGGCCTTATCTACTTTGGGCAGTGTGTAAGTTTTGCCGTTGTCGGTGAAAGTGGCACCATAGGCAAGACTTTGTATGTAGGAACGCGTCATCAGGCCGCCATTGGAGTGGCCCATGAGATTGATCGTGACGACACTTGGGTCCGTCTTTATCAAATTTTTCAGGAAGTTTCCAAAATAGCCGAGCGAAAATTGCGGCTGGGCCTGTGTGATGGACTGTGCCGTGACGAGCGAAAGCGTGCCATCAGCCACTCCGTCATTGGGGGCGATCGGAATGCGCCAGTCATAAGGCACGATGAATTGATCAACGCCTCTGACATAGCCCGCATTTTCCAGCATTACCTGAACATTCTCGTAGATGTTGACTATGCCCTGATCCTGTGCCCATTTGGGGATCACAGCCAATTCGTCGGCCGGCAGACCAAGTTGCATGATAAAGTCGCCAAGATCGGCAAAAGTCTTGGGCAGGCTTGCCGTGTAGCCGGGGAGTATCACCGTCGGCGTCGGTCGCTGATCCACAAGAATCTGCGTCAGTCGGCTCTGTCCAAAGCCATCCATCGCCGAAACATGAACCGAATTACCTGATGATAGCTTCAGCGCAAGGTCGGCTGAGGCATCGCCGGCAGGCCCTGCCTCTTTGCCGATCTGCTGGCCTGTGCTGGCGTTGGTGAAGACGACTGAAGCGCCATCGCTGTTTGTCTTTGCCACAATCTGGCTGGAATCGAGCCTGACGATCGCGCCATTGTGCGGTGTGGCATCGCCAATTTTCGCATCAAGCGTGAGAGGCCTGATTTCAGTGGCAGCGCCAATATTTGAGCGGGCCAAACGCAGGTCACGGGCGGTAATGGTGCCGCTGGAATCGATATCAGCGTTGGCAAACTCTTCAGAGCTAAGACTTAATGGATCGATCATTCCCGAACGAATCAGGGCCAGGTCGTCGCGAGTGACGGAAAACGATCCGTCCACATCGCCTGCCAGCCGATACTGAAATTCATAACCCGCGTTGAGGTTTGAATCGCCGTAACCGGATGAAACGACATAGCTTCCGAAACGAACGCGGGCCAGCAATCCGCCATCACCCGTGGCCGTCTGCCAGGTGGAAGGCAACGCCCGCCTGCCCACTGGATTCTGCAAGGCATTCAAATTCATCGGGCCAAGATTCGTATCGCTCTGGGCCAGCGAGTTATTCAGCCGAAGCATGATCGGCCCGACCTGGGAAGGCTTGAAATTGGCCTTATCCACGACAATCTTCTGCGATACGGACTGATTCGGCGCTGAGAGATTGCCCTGCTGCACGGCAAAGACGCCCAGTGCATCAGCCGCCATCATCTCTCGACTTTCCAGCATGTCCACCAGTGGAGTGGCCTTACGCCGATCTCTCATGTTTCGCCATTTTTTGGGTTGTTTCATCTTTAAATCCAATCGCATGTGAGACTTGGTGTTCATTTCAGGGGAGAGCAGATATGGTTGTTTTAACCATATCAATCCCCTAAGTTTTTCAATTTACGTATTTTTACATTTGAGCTTTGGGATGTCAATGAGGCGGTGATGAAAATTCGACAAAAAAGTCTTTTTATGGTAACTGTTTCTGAATTTGTGCGGAAAATGATCAGCCGTTGGACATCGTGCGACGGTTTGACTAAATTATTGCCATTGATTCTGTTCGGCATAAAAATAGGTGCCGGCAGAATTGTGAT
>JBILGL010000159.1:0-8324 GCA_044351075.1 Isosphaeraceae bacterium
TGCCGGCGAAGTCTTTCCCGTCGGGCCCCTTAAGGCACTTCGTAAGTGCTGGCCCAGCTCAACTTTCTGGAATCTTTACGGCCCCACAGAGACGAATGTCTGCACAGCCTATCGCGCACCAGCCAACCTCGAAAGCCTTGAAGCACCGTTGCCCATCGGGCCCGTTTGCTCGCCGCTTCAAGCGCGTGTGGTTGATCCTGAAGGCCTTGATGTTGCCCACGGCGAAAAAGGCGAATTGGTCATTGCCGGCCCACGCGTGATGCCGGGCTATTTTGGTCGCGACGACCTTACAGCCGCAGCTTTTTTTGTCACGCCAGATCACCGCAAGTGGTATCGCACCGGTGATTTAGTGATAGACGACGGCTCGGGCAATTTCATCTTCCATGGTCGACGCGACCGCATGGTCAAAAAACGTGGCTATCGAATTGAGCTGGGCGAAATCGAATCGGCCCTTTATCGCAACGATGCCATCGAACGAGCCGCCGTTGTGGCTGTACCTTCAGAGTCGCAAGGTCTTCGCATCGCAGCTTTTGTGGCGATGAAGCCCGATCGCCCTGCCTCCATCATCGCCATCAAGCGGCATTGCTCAACCCAACTGCCACAGTATATGATCCCTGACGACATCAAATTTCTCCCAGCTTTGCCAACCACCTCAACCGATAAAGTCGATTACCCTGCCCTCAAAAAAATCCTTGGGCTAGTGGCGTAAAATTTAGGGCCAAAGAGAATTAAAACCTCTTTTTCCAGTCAGTTTCAGGCAGCCGGCCAACCGATCCAAACAGAGGCATGATTCCAGCCATCCGCATCTGAAATACCACATGCCTGAAGCCCCTTCCACCGAAAAGCTGAAGCCTGCCCGCCCTGATTATTCTTGGCTTGCAAGCCCTCAGGCCCTTCGCTGGAAAACATGGTTTTATCAGGGCTTAGTGCCTGCTTTGCTGCGCCGGGGCGGCCCCGTGAAAGCGGGTCAGGCCCTTGAGCGCCTCAGCCTCAATTTGACCCGCGTCTGGATGCCCCGAAAGCTCGAAATCCGCAAAGCCGTTCGCAGCAACATGGCCGACAAGGAAACAGGCTGGTCTGCCCCGATGGTTGAATCAGGGCTTGCCCGGCAGCTTCTGCGATATGTTGCCCGCGATTGTATTCTCGACGGCACCGATCCCGCCTCTTTCCCCGATCTCTTTGAAGTCAAAGGGCTTGAGCATCTTGAAGGCTTGCGCCGAAATGGCCGTGGCCCCATTCTGCTGGGCAGCCATGTGGGTGGCCATCTGGCGGCCGTGCACTGGATGATGAAATCAGGCATTAATTTCCGCATGCTGGTGCAGCGGCCCAAGCACGTTTCTGCCGATCTCGATGCCTGGTTCGATCGCGAAATGCCCGTTGTTTCCCAAAAAGAACTTTTTCTCAAGCGCGATCTCTCACCTGCCGATGCCGTTCGCCGCATGACCGACGCCCGCCGCCTCATTCAGCAGGGCATCGGGCTATATATCAATTGCGACATTCCCTGGGATGGCCCGAATACCGATGTTTACTCATTCCTCGGCCGTGAGTTACGCCTGCAATCCATCTGGATTGACCTCGCCACAATCCTGAATTGCCCGATCGTTACAATCACCTGTCGCCAATTGCCTGAAGGCCGCTTTGAACTGATCTTTGACGAACCGGTGCTGGCCAGTGCCTTTGTTTCTCGAGCCGATCTCTTTCATTGGGCCATTTCGCGGCTGGAAAGCCGGGTGCTGGCTTATCCCGACGACGCCATCGCTCATCTCATGTGGCCAATCCATCGCCCAGGCCGCAGCCCCGCCGATCAAAAAATTGATCAGAAAGCTTAACGCGTTGATCCCTTGGTAATCTCTCACCTGAACAACCCACGACAAAACCCGTGATCACAAATCGTGATGGCCAATTGCTGCGTCCCACATCTTAAATAATGAAATGGTAATATTTTATGAAAATTTATCATTATCAATGTACAATGTATTCCACAACTCCGTTTACCTTTGTGATTTCAGACGAAGAGACGAAATCCAGTGCTTTTTTCATGGCATGAAAGTCGATCGGCCGTGAATGATCTGGTAAGAGGGCTTGCCCAGTGGTTATGATTTCCATAATCAGGATTGATTCGATGGGCCGATCGACAGATAATGCCATCGATCACAACGGTTGTTGAACAATTCTCAAGGGAGCCGATTCCGTGCGACGTTTCTCCATCGCTTTGCTTTTCACCGTCATTACTTCCGCAGTTGCTTTAAACACTGGTGCTCAGGACCCAAAGAAGGCGGAACCCGCCAAGCCTGCCCCGAGTGCACCTGCCGGTGACGCTAAAAAGGAAGAGCCAGCCAAGGAAGCCCCCAAGCCCGCTGAAGCCAAAAAAGAAGAGCCAAAGAAGGTTGAAGAAGCCCCGCTCAAGCCAATCACTCCGGCCGTTGAAGCCAAGCTTGAAGCAGCCCGCAAGGCCATTGCAGAGCTCATCGTTGAAGCCGAAGACGCCGGCCTTGTTGAAACCACCATTAATCAGCCGCCTGTTCTGGACTTGCTCATCACCGGCCGTGCCACCGATATGCGTGAGCTCAAGAAGCCGGCTGCCGAGCGTAGCGGCGTGAGCCCTGAAGTCTTTGGTGCCTGGTTCACCGGTCAGGGCAAAGCCAAGGACGCTATGGGCGGTTTGGATATCAAGCCACAAACCGATGTTCGCATCATTCAGCCTGCCAAAGGCCTGACAGATTGGTACGAAAAGCGTGCCAATATCCTTAACACTTACGTTTCTCAGGCTCGCGCTGCCAAAGCCGCTGATCTGGCCAAGAAGGTAGAAGAAACAAAGAAGGCTGAGGAAGCCAAGAAAGCTGAAGAAGCCAAGAAAGCCGCTGAACCAAAGAAGGAAGAAGCCAAGAAGGCTGAGCCTGCGAAAGAAGCAGCAAAGCCTGCTGAAGCGAAAAAAGAAGAGCCAAAGAAGAATTGATTTTCTTCCGGCATTTATCGATTTAAGCAAGGGGCGAAAAAAATCGCCCCTTATTTTTTTTCGGATTTCAATTCAATATCGCGCTGAGAATCCGACGAAAGCTCTGCAAATGAAGCCTGAAGCACAGGATCTATCTGGCTCCTGACCGAATCAAAAACAGGCTCATCCTGATACCATCGATACAAATATTTCGACTGCTGAAAGCCAGCTTTCAATAGCAGATTTGTGGCTGATTCCAGATTTTTTTGGGCATCCTCGCGAATCAGGCATCGGGCCAGATAAAAATAAAATCGCCCCAGATGCGCCTTGTTCATTTCATTAATTTTAATGATCTTTTCATAATATTCGCGCGCCACTCTCAAATCATGCATCTCAAACGATTCGCCAGCCGTGTGCGCGAGAAAACGCACATTCGGATTCCTGGCAAACCATCGCTCAAAATCAGGCCTTTCGATTGCATTTCGAATCAGTTCCGCCGACTTCCGGCTCGCATTTTCCCGATGATAAAGCGTCGCTAGATTAATTAAATCGAAAGTTGATAATTCGCTTTTCTGTTGCAACTTTTCCAGAATTATCCGCGATTCCAGATGCCGATTATCCAGATAAAGCCGCTTGGCCTTTAATTTCAAAAGGTCAGGGTCCTCAGGTATCATCTTGAGCAGATTATCAATCGTATCCAGATTAAATACAACCTGGTTTGCAGGCTCATTATCGAATGCATCATCAAGCTTTTCAGGCAATTGATCGACCTGTTTCATACCTCGATCATATAATACAATCTCTTCCAATCGCCTGATCTCATCCTGAAGTTGATTCTTCTGGCCAAAATAAAATTTAATCATCACACTCAGTCGTAATGTTGATATATCATCTGGCCGCATCCGCAAGGCCATTTTCGTCAATTCATCCGCAAGCTGATATTGCTGATTCCGGAAATATTCAGCCGCCAGTAATCGTTTGGCCTCAAAGCTCTGCAGATTCAATTCAACGGCTTTTTCAAGATTTGTAATTGCCGCTGCATGCTCTTCTCGAATCGCCAGATTTCGCCCCAGCTCAAAATGAAATACAAACTGAGACGGGTTCTGTCTCGATAATTTTTCCAGCATTTCAACTGTTGTTTTCGAATCGTCTTTTTCCTGGTCAATTGCAGTCAGATAATTGGCAATTTCTGCATTGATCTCCTCCGGCTCCTGCAGTCGCTTGATCTGATCGCTATTTCCCAGGCGCTGGTTAATGGCAACGGCTTCGTTATACCATTGCTGCTGATTTTGAATTGCTAACCCCTGCTTTAAATACAATAAAATGGCTTTCTGGTCCTCACTTGATTTTGAACCACGCGAACGCTGTTGTAATTCATTGGTGAGCCGCTCAATTCGTCCGCAAAACCAGAGCTTTGCAGCCATTGCATCGCCGGATCGAACAAAAAGGCTACGCCACATGCTATCTCGTGTCATCCAGCCATGGCGGGCCGTTTCATCGTCTAATATCTTCCGGGCCTGATTCATGCGAAATGAAAGAGTTGTTTCTCGCGTTTCCGATGGATCAACCAGCAGCCGATCAGAAACTGCCCAGAGCTTTTGCACCTCTTCCATCGAGCGATTTCGCTGATGATTCACCCCTGAGATGGAAACAATCATGAATAGCAATATGACAACCGAAATAGCCGATCGTCGGTTTGATTGTATTTTTCTGAAAATGCGATTTTTTGTAATAACACTTTCTGATTCAACAACTTTTCGCAATTTTGCTGCAAATGCATTGCCATCAACCGGCCGGGCAGAGGGCTCTGGCCCTAATACTTCAATGAAAAAAACGCGCCAGCCTTTCGGTAAACGCTTAAATCCCGGCCAGGCCACCAGCCAGCTTTCATCTTTACGTAATTGAATCAGCGCCGCCGCTTCATCCCGCCAATGATCGAATTTGGCTTTAAGGCGAAGATCTGCTGGATCTCTTAATGTCATCATATCAAGCAAGACCAGCCCAAGTGCGTAAAGATCGGCCCGATGTTGCAGATTGGCATTTTGTATAATCTGGGTTTTATCAGCAATATTGACATCAGTCTGATTTAAAATGGCTTTCAGTCGCTCAGGCGGCATATAAAAAATTGTGCCACCCTTCTCAGCCTGACGAATCACGCGCCGATGGCGATCAAATTCCCACGTTCTGGCCAAATGAAAATCAAGTAGATACGCTGCCCCATTCTTATCAATAAAAATATTGGCCGGTTTGATATCAGCATGAATCACACCGGCCTGATAGCCTTCAAATAAAGCCTCTGCCAGACTAATACCCCAGCGGCCAACCCATTCGGAAATGCAATCGTCCGATCTTTCTCCAGTGTTTGCAGCATTACTGAAATCCGCTTGAAAACTGAGTAGTTTTAAATTCAATTTCCGGCGGATGAATTTTTTCTTATCCGGATTTGATTCGATCAGCAATTTCAATAATCGATCGAGCGATGCCCCTTCCAAAAAAGGCATAACGGTAACATCAAACTGGCCGTCGTCCGTCTGAAACTGCCGATAAACCGGCATGATATTCGGGTGCGATACCCGCGCCTGGTACGCTGCCCCGCCCGATATACGCTCGCTTGATATTTTCAGCACCACTGCCCGGTTGGCCAGGTCTCTCTGCAACGCCTTGAAAACAACCGCAGCCGCCCCCCTGCCCAACACCTCAACCAATAAAAACGGCCCGATCGAATCACCCACGGCAGGCAAAGCCGGGGTAATATCTGCTCTTAAGGCATCGCCAAAAGCCTCTTCAATACAGCCAATCGCCAGAAAAAGCCGGTTTAGCTGCGTGCCCCAATCAGCATAACGCTCAATAAATTCAGCAGGTTGTGGCTTCTGCCCGGCAGCTTCCCGCGCCACAAATTCCCGATAAATCAGATCGACAAAATCCTCCCGTGCTTCGTCGTCCAGCTCTTCCCAGAAGTCCGACGCGCATGGCACTTCGCCCAGCGACCCCCGCCTGTCAAATTCCGACATGCATTCGTCAAAATTCAGACGCGATTTTTCGCTCATGGCTCGTTCTTGTTCAATTCATCATCCAGCTCGTCCAGCTTCCGTTTGACACTTCGCTCGCTCAGGCCGACAATCGCAGCGATCTCTTCGTAAGTTCTTCCTTCTCTTCGCAATAAAGCAATTTTTAGATAGATCGGATCTTTACCCCGGGTGAGGTTGTTCAAAATATCTTCTGCCTGCACATGCTGGCTGGGCGTGGGGTCGGTGCTGGTCGGTTCAATAATCCGCTCAGGCTCATCGGCCGATCCGCGAACCAGCATCGACACTTCCCGAGTCGCAGCATATCGCTGCGTCTGCGTCTCCCGGCGAAAGATCTCAAGCACTTTGTTGTGTGCCGTTCCCTTG
Source organism: Isosphaeraceae bacterium (assembly GCA_044351075.1). Classification (GTDB taxonomy): domain Bacteria; phylum Planctomycetota; class Planctomycetia; order Isosphaerales; family Isosphaeraceae; genus QWQI01. Next base: position 6,328 of record JBILGL010000159.1, read on the forward strand.
AGATAATCCTTTATCTGATCAGGAGATGTAAACCGACTCGGTGGCTGGCTCCGCCAATCCACCACAATGCTTTGATAGACCGCCTGCACGAAGTCCATCGAATCATAACGCGTGCGAAGCTGCCTTGGCAGCCGGTGCCGCACAAAGAGCTGAATTTCGCGCTGAAATTCTCCAAATAAAGCCCCAATGGCCTCATCTTCGCCATTGCGAACCCGGCTCATCAGCGTTTCCAGCTCGTCACTGTCCATGATGAAAGTCACTCTTCAGTTCGGCTTCGTCGGCAGCAGCTCACTGAGTGTGTCTATTAAGTCTCGCTATTAAAACATCTTACAACATTTAAGAATAATTTGGCGATATTTTTCCATTTTTCTGCCGGTTTCGATCCGCAAAAAGCAACCAGAGGTAATAGAGCCCGGAATGGGAGAGTCGTTCTACCCTCACGTCAGCACGGTTTTCCTCCCCCAGCCAGGCTGATCATCGAATCAGACCAAGGCCTTGCTCTCATGGAAGTTAAGCACAACGAATCGCATCACGGAGAAGCCCCTATGCCAGCCCTTGCTTACATTCCCGAATCCCGTTCCGTCAGCCGTGGCGCTCTTGGTGACTACTTAAACCAGACAGAACAATGCAGCGGGGGCCAATTACTTTCAGCCGATCAGGAAATAGAGCTGGCCCGGGCCATTGCCAATGGCGACACCCATGCCCGCGACACACTGATCAGAGCCAATGTCAAGCTGGTCATTCGTATTGCCACCCAATACCGCGGCCGCGGCCTTTCAATTGAAGACTTGGTCGGCGAAGGCAACCTCGGCCTGATTCGTGCAGCCGAAGATTTTGATGCCACATTTGGCGTAAGATTCAGCACATACGCCGCTTACTGGATCAAGCAGGCGATCCGTCTGGCCCTGACCAACACAGCTGCCGTCATTCGCCTGCCGAGCCATATGGTGGGCATGCTGCATCAGTGGTCAAAGACGGAACATCAACTGGAAAAAGAACTTGGAAGAAACGCTTCGTTTGACGAAGTCGCTGATCGAATGGATCTTTCCGAGAATCATCGTACGCATGTGCGTAAGGCACTCAAATCGCGTTCGCTGGCCATTGAGTCGGCGATGATTGAAGGCGACAACCCCTTGACGATCGAAAGTCTGGCCACAGAAGACCATGCACCCGAGCAATCTCTCGAGGCCGAAGAACAGCGGATTTATCTTTCGCGCCGGCTGATGAAGCTCAATGATCGTGAACGGGCGGTGATCACCCTTCGCTATGGTCTTCACGGGCAGGAAGTTCTGACATGGTCAGAAATCGGCGCCCGTCTCGGTATTACCCGCGAATGGGCACGCAAGATCGAGCAGCGGGCACTCGAAAAGATGCGCAGCGAACAGACCGAAGTGACATCCAAAAACCGCTTCAACAGGTCAGAAAAGAACTTCCACCGCTTCTGATTTCAAAAGCGTAACAATTTCAAAAAATTTAGAACGATCGCCATAACATATTGATTTTCAATATGTTATGTGTTTTTATACAGCCCATGTTGCAGGAGATACATCTCCACAGCCCGCGGCACCATGTATCGAACACTCTTTGATTCTCCGATACGGCTTCGCAGGGTTCTTGATGCAATTCCGATATCGGGCATCGTCACCTGTACGATTCCTCGATTGACAAACGGCGGCTGGAATTTTTCCAAAACCTCTGAATCGGTGCCCGGACGATTGACGACGACAATCGTGGCCAGTTCAAAAATGCGTTCGGGTCTTCGCCAGCCGGGCAAATCGACCAGGCTGTCGGCCCCGATAATGAAAAAAAGTTCGTCGCCAGGCCTTTCGGCGGTGATTTGTTCCAGCGTTTCGTAAGTATAGTGTGGCCCAGACCTTGCAAGCTCAATTTCCGAAGCTTCGAAGGCATCGTTGCCGGCGATGGCCAGTTCAACCATCTCCAGACGATGCTTGGCAGCTGTTTTAGGCCGGCCCTTGTGGGGCGGTTCGCCGGCGACG
>JBILGL010000160.1:0-8246 GCA_044351075.1 Isosphaeraceae bacterium
CAGTCAAGAGGCCGATTTGTTGACGTGGAATTGATTGCAAAATGCAATTTTCTGGATGGACTGATTCATGAAGAAGCTGTGCCCGTAGGTGATTCATGGCCCGGTGCGATCAAATTATTTCATTCAAAGCAGGATCGTAATAATCTCTTCAAAAGACCCCTGTTTAAATTTGAAGAGTATTAAATGAGTAACAATATCTCTATAAGTAGGCGAATAAAGGTGTTAGTGATTAAATGAAATGAATTTTATAATAATAAATCATGGCCATAACATTTAATCTGGAATATGTTGTCATTAACAACTTTCATTTTCTATTGAATAAAAAGGCACGATTTAACGTGCCTTAGCTAGATCAAGATTGTCTGGTTGGTTCATCGCAACTCGGCGGAGACTGCAGAAGGTGCAGAGGCTGATGTTGGCCCGGGGCTGTTTCCAGCGGTGCGTGTTGGCTTATTGCCGGCCATTCGTTGGCGGGCGTGATCAAGGGCGGCGCGAAGTGTGTAATCTTCCTGATATCCGGCTGTCACTGTGCCGTTGCCAGTTGGACGGGCCACCTGCCGAGTCACAATATTTGGTGTCACGCCTTCGGTGTATGGGCGGTCGTTGGGGGAATAGAAGCGTGCAGTTGTCAATTTCAAACCGGCGGGGGCAGATTTGATCGGGAAGATGCTTTGCACAGAGCCCTTGCCGAACGAACGTTCGCCAACGACATCGGCCCGGCCATTTTCCTGAAGTGCTCCGGCCAGAATTTCGCTGGCGCTTGCACTTTCGCGGTCAACCAGCACAACCATTGGGAATTTCCAGTCTTCGCCCGGCGCGGCAATATATTTCTGGCTCTGGCCTTCGGATCGACCACGTGTGGTTACAATCAGGCCGTTTTCCAGAAATTGGTCGGCGATTTCAACCGAGCAGTTGAGTAGTCCGCCGGGGTTGCCTCGCAAATCCATGATCAGCATTTGCATACCCTGACCGGAAAGGCGGCTGATGGCAGAATTCAACTCTCGCTGGGTCGTTTTCTGAAAACTGTTGAGCTTAAGGTATGCAATGCCAGCAGCGGGGTCGAGGATTTTCGCATCGACAACACTCTCCACTTCCACCGGCCGACGCATCAGACGAACTACGCGGCTGGAGCCATTCTGGGCAAGCACAAGCTCGACGCTGGTGCCTTCCATCCCCTGAAGACGGGCGGCGGCTTGATCGAGGCCCAGGCCTTTGAGCGAATTTCCGTCAACGGCGACGATTACTTCGCCTGATTTCAGGCCAGCTTCCCAGGCAGGGCCACCGCGGATGACACCCGTCAGAAGCAGGCCGTTTGGGTCGTCCTTCAACTCAACGCCGAGTCCGACAAAATTGCCATCGATCACGGCATAGAGGTCTTCAAGCTTGTCGGGCGTGAGGCAGGCTGAGAATTCGTCAAGCGCGTCGCTGGCACCAAAAATGAATTCCATGTAAACCGATTGGGCATTCAGACCAGCAGCACTCCAGGCTTTTTCGGCAACACTGGCGACAAACTGGCGTGCCTGGTCGCGGCCTGCATCGGCTGGCAAGGTCGAGCGATTGGTGCGGAGCCATTGCCGAAGCTGCTGGATCTGGCTGGTGGTCGCTGTGGCTGCGTTTGACTTTTGAAATTCAGGCTCGCGAAGAGCGACTTCCAGATTATCAACACCGCGGCGGGTTAGGGCCTGAAATTCGATGACATCAACAAATCGCGTGGCAATGAGATCTAGTATTTCAGTGTAGAGGCGAACGCACTCAGTCGGTTCGAGATTCAGAAGAATCTTGCGGAAGCTCTGATCCTGATATCGCTTCAGCAGCTTTGTATGCATTTCGCAGAGGATCAGACGCTGGCGAAATTCCGGCTTTTGTGGCCAACGAGCAAAGGCGGCCTGATAGTGCTCAACGGCCCGGGCCCAATCGCGACTGATTTCAAGCTGAAGGCCTGTGCGATAGGCCTTTTCCATTTCGGGATCGGACTGGCTGACGCTGCTGACCGAAGTGGCCTGATCGGCAGCATGAATTGGAATCAAACAAGCAAATGCAGCGAGAGCAAAGGCGTAGCAAAGGGGCCGAAAACGAGGGTGAATCACCGGATGAACCTCTCAGGCAATAGCGGCGACATGATCGGCGACAGGGTGCAATTCAGAAAATCAGGAGACGCGAATCAAGCCAGACTAGCCGATATCCCTTCGAGCGCACGATCCAGACCGGTGCGGGCCTGAACCATGTACCAATCCCATGGTGTTAATCTCGTGTGGCAACTTCGAATCCAAACAACCCCAGTCAAAAGCCAGTGGGAGATGAATTGAGGGGAGTTGAATTCAAACGAAATATATCACATTTTTTCACCCTCAGGCTGGATCCCAAAAATTTCGGTTGACGATCTGCAGGTTCGTGATTCAGAATAAGATAAGAGTAATGTGTGGCGTAATACAGACGCCTCCATTTTCTTTCCGCCACTTATCAGATCCGGACAACCGGAAAAACAGCGATGTGCCGCCTGCTCCGAACTCTGGCCCTGCTGCTGGCTCTCTTTGCCGTGATGCAATCGGCAAATGCGTCGCAATGTCGCCATGTTGATCGGCTCGTATTGGGCGAACAACACAACGGCCTGCCTTCGTTTTGGTCAGACCGATCTGTGCCGGTTTGGGAAGCATCGCCGGCGAGCGATCGCACTATTGAGGCGATGTCGTGCCATGACCCTGCCAGTCGCCACGATGCCGACGGGCAAATCTTCCAACCAATCGTAGGCTGGATGTCAAGCCGTGGGGCGGGCGATGGAATTTGTAAAATTTACAACAGGCATCTGATTATTTCGCTTATGCGTGGATTATTCGCGCCTGGGCCAGAGCCGCGGCCGCCACGATGTTCAGCCTGATTTCGTGATTGAATTCGTAAAGGTCAGGAATGGGTGTGTGATAAGTTGGAGCAAGGGCACTGCTCGCTCCCGTTTATCGCTTAAACTGGCAAGAATGCCGGTTGACGATGTGGATCACCCGCACTGACCATTACGATTCAGTCTTTTACTGTAATTAAAATTCGGCTGAAAATCAGGGCGAACGATCAAATGAGCGAAATTAAAGAACCTGCGCCGGTGCGGCGGCCACGATTCGTTTATGTGCCGGCCATTGGGCCGAAGCTGCGGCCATTATTGTGGATGGTGCTGCTGGGCTTCGGTGTGCTGGGCGGCAATGGGCTTTATCTGTTGAGTGTTACGGTGCTGACGTGGTGGACAAAAACAACGCAGCAGACGCCATTTTATATGCTGATGGTGGCGGTTCACCTGCTACTGGGCCTGCTTTTGATTGTGCCTTATATCGTTTTCGGGCTGGTTCACTTGGTTACTTCATGGAAAAGACCGAACAGATCAGCGATTTGGCGCGGGGTGGCCCTGCTGATTGCGGGCGTGGTGGTGCTAATATCAGGGCTGGTACTGGTGAGGCTGGAAGGCTTTGAAATTCGCGATTTGCGAGTGCGTAATATTGGGTATTGGGCGCATATTGTGGCCCCTCTGTTGGCCATTGTGCTCTATGTGAGCCACCGCAGGGCAGGGCCAAGGATCAAGTGGGGCTATCTACGCACCTGGGGTGGTGTGGTGGCGGCATTGGTGCTGGTGATGGGTGTGCTGCATACGGCCGACCCCTCGAATTATGCGATGAAAGGCCCCAGGGAAGGCAAAAAATATTTCTTTCCATCCGAAGCCGTGACGGCTACCGGTGCTTTTATTCCCGAAAAAACGCTGATGATGGACAGCTATTGTCAGAAATGCCATCAGGACGCTTATAAGGGCTGGTTCCATTCGTCTCACCATTTCAGCTCGTTTAATAATGAGGCTTATCTGGCAAGTGTAAAAGAGACGCGGGAAGTCGGTGCCAAACGTGATGGCGATGTGCGTGCCGCTCGCTGGTGTGCCGGCTGCCACGACCCTGTGCCATTTTTTTCAGGCAAGTTTGACGACCCGAATTTTGATATGGTCAAAGACCCGACTGCCCATGCCGGAATTACATGCACTGTGTGTCATTCCATGACAAATATCGGTAGCACACGCGGCAATGGCGATTACACGATTGAAAACCCCCGTCATTATCCCTTTGCTTTCAGCGAAAATCCGCTTTTGCAGTGGGTCAATAATGCTTTAATTAAAGCCAAGCCCGAGATGCACAAGAGAACTTTCCTCAAGCCGGAAGTTCATCAGAAAGCTGAATTCTGTTCGACTTGCCATAAGGTAGGTTTGCCCTACGCGCTGAATCATTATAAGGATTTTGTCAGAGGCCAGAATCATTGGGATACATACCTGCTCTCCGGTGTTTCCGGCCACGGGGCCCGCAGCTTTTATTATCCGCCTGTGGCGAAAACGAGCTGTGTGGATTGCCACATGACGCTGATTCCCTCGAATGATTTCGGGGCCAAGACCACGTTTGACAATTCAGGTGAGCGAAAAATTCACGACCATCTCTTCCTTGGTGCCAATACGGCCCTACCAACATTCCGGGGCGATACAGAGATTGCCAAAAAACACGAAAAATTCCTCCAGAATGGTATCACCCGCATTGATATTTTTGGAATTAAGGCTGATGGGCGGATTGATTCGCCGCTGGTGGCTCCGCTTCGTCCTGAGACGCCAGAGCTGAAGCCCGGCAGGAAATATCTGGTGGAAGTGGTTGTGCGCACGACAGGTGTCGGTCATCCGCTGACTCAGGGCACGGTTGACTCAAACGAGATCTGGGTCGAACTGTCCGCGCGTCAGGGTGGCAAGCTGATTGGCCAATCTGGTGGAATGGACGAATCAGGTACGGTTGACCCGACTTCGCATTTCATTAATGTTTACATGCTTGACCGCACCGGCAAGCGGATTGACCGCCGCAACCCTCAGGATATCTTTGTGCCTCTTTATAACAAGCAGGTGCCGCCCGGTGCCGGTCAGGTGGTGCATTTTGAACTTGAGGTGCCTGCCGGGCTCAATGCTCCTGTTGAGCTTGAAGCCAAGTTGAATTATCGCAAGTTTGACCGAAAATACATGGATTATGTCTTTGGTAAGGGGCAGAACAAAGGCGGGCCACTGCCGGTTGTCGTCATGGCCAGAGACAATCTGAAATTACCGGTGGAAGGTGGCGAGAAAGTCGCTAACCCAGCCTCGCCTATCAAGGATGTTTGGCAGAGGTGGAATGATTATGGCATCGGTCTCTTTCTGGAAGGAGCCGAAAAGGGTGGGCAGAAGGGCGAGCTGAAGCAGGCGGAAGAGGTCTTTCGCAGGGTGGCCGAGCTTGGCCAGGTGGATGGCTGGGTGAACCTGGCTCGGGTGTATCAGCGGGAAGGGCGTATTCCTGATGCCCTGAATGCCCTGACAGAGGCTTCGAAGCATGAGAAGCCGGCTGCGCCCTGGGTGATCAGCTGGCTGACCGGTCAGATCAATCTACGAAATGGTTATCTGGATGAAGCAATAGATGCGTTTTCGTCCGTGCTTTCGACTAAGATACCAGACCGCAAGTTTGATTTCTCGATGGATTATGAAGTGATTAATGCACTTGGCTCGGCCTATGAGCTGCGGGCAAGGCAGGAGCGGTCGGGTACGCCGGAGCGATTGGATTTTCTGGAAAAGGCGATTGAAGCATACGCCCGGACGCTGGCAATCGATTCGGAAAACCTTATGGCTCATTATGGCCTTGGTCAGTCGTATGGCGAGCTGAGCCGGGACTATGACACTAAATCCTCGGCACCGGCAAATCCAGCAACAGCTGAAGACCTGCTGAAAAAAGTGGAATCGCTGGCGAAAGTGGCTGGCCCTTCGATGAATCATTCCGCAATGGCGGATGAACTGAGTAAAGCTGTAGAGTCGTTTCTTGCCGGGCCTCGGCCCGAGTTTGGCTCGCGGCTTGAACCGCTTCTGGAAATTGTTGAGAAGATTACGCCCATCCGGGCAAATCTGACAGATGCAGTGAGCCGGAAATCGCTAGCTGCGCTTTTGGCCCGCACACATAAGGCCCTGCATGAGATGTATAAGCCGGATGAAACGGCTGAGGGCATTGCCATTGCCACTGCCCGCAGGGATAACCCGGCGGCCGACATGAATTCACAGTCAATCGTGATTCATCCGCTCCATCCACCAAAAGTCAAAGCAGCAGAGAAACTTGAGCCCAAAGAATCATCTTCGGCTGATATCAAAACATCTGCAAGTGTGAATCAATCAAAAGAGGCCGCTGCATTGACGGAATTTCTCCGGAGTGCCTCTGAATCGCCGGCCGGATCGGAGTGAAAAAGAGTCATGAAATTTCTGTTCAGATCGATCCTGATTTGCAGTTTGCAACTGAACCTGGGCTGTGGGGCGAAAACTCCTAAGCCGGTTGTGCCTAAGGCAGCAGCGCCCAAGGTGGTCGAAAAGTCCCCTGAGGCGGCCCTGCCGAAAATGAAATTTGTGGATGTTACAGCCCAGTCGGGTATTTCATTTATCCATGAAAACGGCTTTCAGGGTGAAAAGCTCTTGCCTGAAACCATGGGCTCAGGCGTGGCTGTGCTTGACTTCGACAACGATGGATTGATGGATTTGTTTTTTGTCAATAGTAGCACATGGGCTGAATCTGGCATTCCGCCCAAACCACCGGAAAAGCCCGAGACGCTGCCCCAGCGCACGGGCACACCAAGTAAAACGCAGAAGCTCTACAAAAACAATGGTGGTGGTAAGTTTGCGGATGTTACGGAAAAAGCTGGCCTGGCTGATATTTTTTACGGTCAGGGAGTGGCCGCTGGTGATGTGGACAACGATGGCGACACTGATTTACTTGTCACTGGGTTGAACACGGTAAGACTTTATCGAAATAATTACGGTAAGTTTACCGACGCCTCTAAGGAGGCTGGAATTTCGCCCGGCAAGGGCTGGTTTTCCAGTGCTGCCATGTTCGACATGGAGAACGACGGCGATCTGGACATGTTTATATGTAATTATGTTGACTGGTCGGCCGAATTCGACCGTGCTCAGGGCTTTCAACTGGCGGGTACAGGATCAGGCAGAGCTTACGGTCCGCCGACGGCCTTTCCGGGCAGTTATTGCTTGCTTTATCGCAACGATGGTAACGGCAAGTTTACAGATGTCTCGGAACGGGCGGGAATTCGGGTGAAAACGGCTAGTCTGGGGGCACCTTTTGCGAAGTCGCTTGGCATTGCGCCACAGGATTGCAATGGCGACGGGCTGGTCGATCTGGCAATTGCGAACGACACCGTGCCGAATTTTCTGTTCCTTAATAAGGGCAACGGCTTTTTTGAAGAGGTGGGCGTGAGTTGTGGTGTGGCGCTTGATCAGTCGGGCACTGCGCGAGGTGCGATGGGCATTGACTGGGGCGATTTTTCAAACGACGAGGCTCTTGCACTTGCTATTGGAAATTTTGCCAACGAAATGACGGCGCTTTACGTCGCAGATGATCGTAAATCAGCGATTTTTACTGATCGCGCGGCGGTTTACGGCTTGGGGGCTCCCACACAGCCACCGCTCAAGTTTGGCCTGTTTTTTCTCGATGTTGATCTGGATGGCCGGCTCGATTTGTTGTCAACCAATGGCCATCTTGAAAATGACATCACTAAAGTGCAAGCATCGCAAAGTTATCCGCAGGCTGCACAGCTTTTCTGGAACACGGGTAAGCTCGGGCGAAATCTCTTCCGGCTCATAACTGCTGAGGAAGTGGGGTTAGACCTTCTCAAGCCCATTGTGGGGCGGGGTTCCGCCTGTTTTGATATGGATAACGATGGCGATCTCGATGTGGTGATGACCGAAAATGGGGGGCCGGCAAGGCTTTTCCGCAATGATCTTGCGGAAGCCAATAAATCGGTGCGCATTCGCCTTCAAGGTAAAAAGTCTAATCGCGATGGCCTTGGTACCAGGATGCTGGCGAAGATGGGCGATAAATCATTGCGACTGCAACACTTTACAGCCCGAAGCTATCTTTCGAGCCTTGATCCGCTGGTAACCATTGGCATCGGTTCGGCCGGAAAGCTCGATTCACTTGAGCTTACATGGCCCTCTGGAACCAGTCAGAGCCTGAAAGATTTGGAGCCTGGCAAGGTGATTACCGTACAGGAACCTTGATGCCTAAGCTGATCAAGATATATTCGATGAATCCGTCCCTGCGCGGCTCGGCAGGGAGGATTTTCTAATTTTTAGTGATTTTCATTTTCTTTTGGTTTTAACGAAATCATTCGCCCATTTTGTTTTTTTTCATTTGAAATTTTCATTTCATTAAGATGATTTGATATCCCAACAC
>JBILGL010000341.1:0-5163 GCA_044351075.1 Isosphaeraceae bacterium
CTATGATTACACTTGACGCACCCAGCCGAGAGTTCTGCAATATTAGGCGATTGCAGACAAATACTCCCCTGCAGGCGTTGGTCACACTCAACGACGCCGTTTATGTGGAAGCGGCACAGGCTCTAGCCCGGCGCATGGTAAGTGAATCGGAAAAAACCGATGCCCCCTCGAGAATTGCTCTCGGAATGCAAATGGCGTTGTTTCGACCTGCAAATACCTCAGAAATCGCTGCACTTACTGCCCTTTACGACGAACAACTGAAATATTATCAACAAAATCAGAATGAGGCTGAGAAGATGTCAACCAAACCGCTGGGGCCCCTGCCTCCGACTCAGAAAGCCCCGGAAATGGCTGCACTGACAAATGTTGCCAATGTCATTCTCAATCTCGATGAATTCCTGACTAAACCCTGACCAGCTTAAAGTGTCAAGTCTTTAGCAAATCAAGAAATAAACAATCAGGTAAAAAGGTTTGAAAATGAACGATTTTCAGAAGCTCAATATGGATTCTGTATTGCATCAAACCCGACGCCATTTTTTTGCTGAGGCAGGGCTGTCGTTAGGATCCATCGCATTGGCCAACATGCTGTCAGCAGATTCTGCGCACGCTTTCACAACCAATACTTTGACAAATACTGTAAACAACCCGATGGCCCCTCGGCCGGCGATGATCCCCGCACGGGCGAAACACGTTATCTATCTCCACATGGCTGGTTCGCCCAGCCAGCTTGATCTGTTTGATGACAAGCCAGAGCTGCGGAAATACAATGGAAAGCCATGCCCTGAAGATCTGCTCAAGGGCAAACGATTCGCATTTATCAGAGGTGTGCCGAACATGCTCGGCAGCCCTTACAAATTTCATAAAACAGGTGATTCTGGCGTCGAACTTTCCGAACTCTGGAAGTATCTTCCATCAGTGATTGACCGATTTGCCGTGCTCAAAACGGTTAAAACGGATCAGTTTAATCATGCCCCCGCCCAGCTATTTCTGCACACTGGCACAAATCAGTTTGGTGGGGCTTCGATGGGTGCCTGGGCTACTTACGGTCTTGGCTCTGAAAACGCCGATCTGCCAGGTTTTGTTGTGTTGACATCAGGCGGTAAGACGCCCGACGCCGGTAAATCAGTCTGGGGCAGCGGTTTTCTTCCGTCTGTGTTTCAGGGAGTCCAGTGTCGATCCGAAGGCGAGCCGGTATTGTTTCTTAAAAATCCGGAGGGGATGGATCAGCAGGGCCGCCGCCGCACACTTGATACACTTCGCCAGCTTAATGAAATACAGGCCCGTGAGATTGGCGACCCGGAAACAGTCACTCGGATCGCCCAGTTTGAACTGGCCTATCGCATGCAGATCAAGGCCCCTGAAGTGATGGATATCTCACGCGAGCCCAAACACATCTTGGAAATGTATGGCGCGATTCCCGGCTTTGTGCCTGAAAGCGATTCCGCTGCCGACCCGCGTGTGGCTTACAAGCCAACCGATGCCCAATTTGCCAATAATTGTCTGCTGGCTCGCAGATTGGTAGAGTCTGGTGTCCGTTTCGTACAACTGTTTGACTGGGGATGGGATCATCATGGAATCAGTCCCGGCGAAGATATTGTGAACACGCTGCCGATCAAAGTGGGACAGATTGACAAGGCTATCACCGCATTAGTTAAGGATTTGGATCAGCGAGGGCTGCTGAACGAAACTCTGATTGTGTGGGGTGGCGAATTTGGCCGTACACCCATGGCCCAGAACAGCCCAAACCAGAAATTCCCAGGCCGTGACCATCATCCTTATGCCTTCACGATGATGATGGCTGGTGCCGGAATTAAAGGCGGGCAGACGATCGGTAAAACCGACGAAATTGGCTATTACGCCGTCGAAAATCCGATCGACATACGCGATATCCAAGCAACAGTTTTGAATCAGCTTGGCCTTGACCCCTGGAATTTGAAATTCAGCTATCAGGGGCTCGAACAGCGCCTGATTGGGGTTGAGGGCAAAGCGAAAATACCGCCGGGCCTGATTTCCTAATAAAAACTTCGACACCCAGGCTGCAAAAGCTATCAATCAGGCCTGCTCGGCAATCCATTCACGAGTTAATCGATGTCGGCCTGCCGCCAATGTTTCCTTCCACAGCATAGCATGGCGTCCGGCATCCCAGCGTAAAGCCGGCAGGTTGGGTGCATGATCCCTGCTTGCGGAAGAATTCCAACTGTTGACTTTCGCCATCGCGGGAATAACGACATCTGCATCAAGCGTGACTTGGCACGTTGATTCCCATTCCAGCGTCATGACAAATCGCTGATGCGACTCACGCTGGAATTGATATCGGAAAAAGCCAAACGGGAAATTCGTGCGAATTCCAAATGTTGGGGGCGAAACCGGCACAACTGGGCTCATTTTCAGGCATTTAGTCAAGGCGTTGTAATCAAGACCACCAAGCTCAGTGAAAAAGTCAATCATTTGTAAATGCAGTGACCATATTCCCGGTAGCATCACCGGTTTTTTCTCCTGTCCCGCAGAATGGTTGGCCTGAAGGCTCAGGCCCAGCGGCCCAAGTTGTTCTGCAACTTCATCAATAAACGCAAAAGCGTGTTTCAATTGCTCCAGGCTTCCCTCTTCGTATGCCCTGCGCAGGCAGTAACGTGCCAACCAAAGCCGTGTCAGCACTTGAATATCATGCCGGAGCGTGCGATAGACATTAGCCGAATTTTTATGATCGTTTAGATCGGCAACAAGTGAGAGGTAACTGTTTTTCAGCCGTTCGTCGCTGGCTGGCAAAAGACCGAGAGGAACACAAAGGCCCAGCGAGCCAGGGTCAGCGTCATCTGGATCCTCAAAATTCGTATTTTCTGCCCTGATCCAGTGCCCAACTCGCTTGTTGAGCCGGCGTGATGGTCTCAAATAACCCTTAACTGGATCGATCAGCCCCGGGCCATCAGATCTTAACTCTTGTAATATGCCACGATACAGTATTTCATCCGCTCGCTCTCGCCAGAGTTCACTGGATTCAGACACCTCACCCATATAGTCAAAGATATCTGCCGCAGCACGAAGTCCAGCAATCACTGCGGCATTACCGAAAAGATGGCAACCAAATTTGAGGTCCCACATCCCAGATGATCGCATGAGTGAGAGCTCAGGCTCCCACTGCATGCCTGGGTGCTTCGTCTGCCCCATCATGACGTCCACGGCCTGCTTGATCGCTGGGCTTAGCATGCCGAAAAGATCCGTTTCGCCCGTTCGCCGCACATGTCGCAGGAGAGCCCATGGCATCAGAGCTGTTTGGTCGATCGACGGCGTCTCCCATTCCGGCTTACCATCCATCGAATATTTTTGAAACCAGAATCGATAATAAGGATTTTGATCCCGCACCGAATCAAGCCATTCAAAAACTTTCCGCGAAATGCCCGGATACCCAAATCGGCCCAAACTTTCCGCCGCAAAAATCGCCTCTCTTGGTCTGCAGTAAGCATTCAGGCCACGATCAAAGCCGCTTGCTATGGATCCAAAATCGGCATCGCAATGCAACAGGGCTGTAATACTAGAACGCTCAAGCTGATCAACCAACTTTAAATTCGGCGCCGTCACCCGCACTTGACCGGAAAGCAAACTCCGCCAGCTCTTAATGGTTAATTCTTCAACATTCTGAATGTCTCCGCTTCGAAACCACTCAAGTGCAGGCCTGAGAGTCTCTGAAAAAAGCTCTGTATCTGCCTGATGATGGGAAAATCCGCCCGCGATCAAGAGATCGACATGGGCATTACCTCGAGCTGGAACGAAAAGGTTTCGCGTAAGCATCGTTTCGATCGGCCCAACCGGCTCACAGTTCGTTTCACCGCTACCATCCAATGCTAAAACAAACGACACAGTTGCATCACGAGCAAGTTTTCTATTGGAATGCCCGTGGCCTGCATTTGATGCCAGCAATGCCTGATCGTCATCAAGCCAGCTCAGCACAGGCTCACCGATTCCGCCATTAGTTTCCGCATGGACATATACTGCAAATATCAGCGTACGATCGTGATCTGCATCGTTGATCACTTCATATCGCTTGAGGAAAAGCCCGGGGCTCAGGTTATTCTTATCCAAATCCGGCCACTGTTCAGGCATTACGGCGAAATCAGCAACTTTCAATCGAAGCTGACCATCCCGATGGCTCAGAACCGTCCGCAGCACCGCCGTACCTGGCTCATAGCTTTGGCGGCTCTCCCAAGCCGGTTCGCCTAGCCAGTCAATCTGACCTGTCTCGGCAAAACCTGCCACAATCGCTCTAAAATGAGTGCGGCTCTGTGGACTGTCACCCTCTGAAGGTCGCACATTAGAATGCAGTGCCACCGACGGAAAATAAACATCGTGTGTTGCAGAGCGGGAATCAATCCGTGCTGTTGCATGACGATTCCCGACAAGTCCTTCCGGAACCAGCTGCACCACCTGTGACTGTTCACTGTTTCGCGGCGGATTTGGCCTCACTATTGCATGCAACACGTGCGTCTGACTTAATACTTCCTGCTTCACTCCCCGCGTCACCGCCATGTAACGAATGCGGCTGTTTATACCAATCGGCGGCACCGGAACATGCCAGTAACTGTTGCCTGACTTATTCTCCAGCCAATATGCAGGCAGTGTCCCGTATGCCTGATCATTAACGATCAATTCCAAATCAACTGTCTGGCCATCTTGCACCGGATGCGTGCCTATGACAACAAACGACCATTGGCCAGCCCGGATCGGGCCGCCATGGCGTCCTTGAATCGGCGATTCTATCCAGGTGGTGTGCATTGACGCTCCCGGTTTGCATGGTTCGAATCCCTCGAATTATGGTATTATTCTCCCTGATCCGGTGAACTTGCGCCAAGTCATTAATTCGTCCCCTGCCAACTGCGGAGCAAATGAAAGAGCGAATATGCCGCTTATCAAAAGTTTGAGCTTTCGGGGACTGGGCCTTGAATTTCCTGGGTTATCGCAAGCTGCCAATCTGGCACGCCAGACGGGGTTCCAAGCGCTAGACCTCCCGCTACGCGACCTTTTTGAACAAAAAGTGAACCCCACTGACATTAATTCCATTTTCGTTGATAATGGATTGCAAGCTGGAGCATGCCCATTCCCCTTCGATTGGCGCAGTAGCAAAAGCCATTTTCAAAAGACCTTGGAATTACTGCCGGAGTTTCTCGATTT
>JBILGL010000585.1:0-3052 GCA_044351075.1 Isosphaeraceae bacterium
CCAATCTGCCGAAGATACTGTTAAATGGCATTTCGACCGACTCAGCCGGATCGCTCAAATACTCAGTACTGATAATATCAGACTTGGCCTCGAAACCGTTGGAGTTGAAAGCTTCCGTCAGGGAAATCCGCCATTAATGCCAACTCTTTCACTTATAAAATTACATCTTGCTTATTTATTTCAAATTTACCCAAACACTGGCCTGCTGGTTGACTCATTTCATTTGCATGCCTCTGGCGAAAAAATAGAACCGGCTCTGCACGGCTTTGAAAATCGCGTGATTGGCGTTCATATCGCTGATCTGCCAATCAAAACAGATCGCAAACAAATCATCGATCATATCAGAGCCCTACCAGGAACGACGGAAGCTGTGCCGGTGCGGCAGCACCTTCTGGAATTGCAGGCCCGGGGAATCGATGCGCCAGTTATGGTCGAAACCGTTTGCCGCGATTTCGCCGGCACAGAAACCGATTATGCAAAAATTGTTGCTCTGGCGGCCAATTCTTGCAGTAAGGTCTTTCCAGATTTTGCCTGAACCAGCTTTAAATGATCATTCATAATTAATCCAGAAAATCTGATTATATGAATTACATTGATTGCATTAATTGTAACCAAAAATAAAAAGTTAGTTGTTGTTTGACTTAGCGGTGAGGTGTTGTTTACTTGCATTACAGTTCAGACGTTGCAGCAACTTCGGGCATAGGTAATCATGAATTTATCAGCGTCAAATTCTCCTGAGATGACTTCAAAAACTAAGCCCGGCGAATCTTCCGAGGTCACTGGTTTTCTGACCGATCCGGATGCATCGGGCAATTCACTGAAGGGTTGGTTTTGTAGGCGTTTTGCACTTTATTACGACTGGAAACTGGTTGATTACGATCGGTGGGTTTCAAACAAATTTAAAACACTGATGAATGAAATTGACCTGTTGAATCTTTCTGAAAAGGAGGCGGAAAAAGCGGATATCGACGTTTTAAGACCATTTTATTATCAAAAGCTTAATGAAATCAAAGCTGAATTTCTTGATAAGAAAACAGGTGAATTTAAAAAACAGCCCAAGGTGCGTGACCTGCTTCTTCTGGAAAAATGCGTCATTCGATTTCTCCCACCAGTTGAACTAAGCCTGAAATCAATTCTGGTGGAAGGAAATTACCGAAATATTGTTGGCCAGAAGGTTTTTGACGAAGTAAAGCAGACATTCTCCACAACGAAGATCGAAAGCCCTGAGAGTGTTGTTGACCGACGTACAGAACTCTGTTTCATGCTCGATCATATTCAGGATATTTATACAAATGCACCTGTACGCGACGGGGCCCAAAGCTCGCTTCTCCGTTTCAGCCTTTTCACAGTTGTCTCTGTCTATGTCGGTTTATTTCTTATTTTAATTCTCATAAATCAAATTCTACCATTAATGAAAATTTCTCCATGGCCTTATTCAGCACTTGTGGTACCACTGATGGGAAGTATCGGGGCCTTTATCAGTGTCACACAGCGAGCACAGTCGCTTTCAAGCGACGGAGATTCTGTGCAAAATGCCATGAAATTAAATTGCGGACTCTTTGCAATCACGTTTGGGATAATTATTTCTGGAGTTTTTGCCGTGATTATTAATCTCTTCTTTCTCGCTGGTTATATAAAAGGTGGAGTATTTCCATTTGAGAACGATTCTGTACCTAACGGCTTGACAGGCGCCTTTATTTTCCTTTTGAATCTTCATAGCCTTCAAGGAACAGTTATCGCAAAAATACTGATCTGGTCTATCGTTGCAGGATTCTCTGAGAGACTGATCCCTGATAATCTGAGTAAATTGCAGGAAACATTGACATCGGCTGACAAAAAAGGCCATCTCGACATTTCTGAAATGAAAACAACCTCTATTGCAGAAACAAAACAATCAGGAATCAACTTATCCAATATTTCACCCCTGCCAGCAGAACTATCGAAAAATCAGCCAGCGAAGAATTGACCGCGTCGGAAAGAAACAATTTCAATTAAGCTTAAAACTCCTGATTAGCAAGCTGTTTCAGGCCAATTCGGATCGGTATCATTACCGCGAGCAAGCCAACAAGAGCACTGAAACCAACTGCCAACCCAAGCCACAACTGAAATCGCTCAAGCGACCAGTTCAGACTGATCTTACGAAATCCTTCCGCCGATTGAATACTAATAAAATACAAGTGGCATGGTAATGAAACGGCTCCAATTGTAATAAGCAGGAATAGCAGGCTGACAACTAAGTTTAAAGTTCCACCAAAACCCGCTGCAATTTTCGATGGATCTGTTTCACGATAGTTTGGCATTTTAGCACCAAGGCCCACTGAAATTGCGGAAAGGCCAGCACAGATCACCGCCATTAATACGATATGACTTAATACAATCACCGGATGCACTCCCAACTGTAAGTCAGAAATGATCAAGAGCAATTCACTGGCAAAAAGAGCCAGGCTGAATGAAAATGCAAATTTGCCCCAGAGAATCTGGGACCTTCGAACAGGCAGCAGATTCAACTTCCAGGCATTACGGCCTTCAAGCGACATCATGGGAAAAATAAAACGACTCGTAAATGTGGCCAATAATAGCGCTGTGACCGATAGATTTAGAAATGAAATCAGGTTACGCCAGACCAGATTATCAAGATTGGTCGAAAATTTACGGATATTCCAGAAATAAGCAGCCAATAATCCAAAAAAGATAATAAACTGAGACCACTGCGCTGGATCTCGAAGAAAACATCGGGCATCCTTA
Organism: Isosphaeraceae bacterium; assembly: GCA_044351075.1. Classification (GTDB taxonomy): domain Bacteria; phylum Planctomycetota; class Planctomycetia; order Isosphaerales; family Isosphaeraceae; genus QWQI01. The sequence goes on from JBILGL010000585.1 coordinate 2,746, forward strand.
ATCATCAGTAGCCGCACTGGTTGATGGATAAACCAGAAGAGCCGATGCATCATTCTATCGATTGTATTTGATGATCGCCTGATTCGGGCAGATCGCTCACCCTGTGCTTTGTAAAATGCCGGTCGAAAAAGTCGGCTAGCTGCCCAGGCCGAAACTAGAAAAGCCATGGCAGCATTTGTTTGGGTGACGACCAGATACAACAATCCTGCCCAATGATCGCCTGCTGCAAGTTTGACTACGGCGTACGACATCCATCGACTGGGCAGAAGCGGATGACGACTGAATTGCAATCGATTGAGAAAAGCAT
>JBILGL010000161.1:0-8197 GCA_044351075.1 Isosphaeraceae bacterium
CTGAAGCGAATATGGTAATTTGCCTGTAGTTTCGCCGGTTTCGATCAGGCCGATGACTTCGTAAGGAAAACGGCCGGATGCGGCGAAGACAGGGCCGATTTCGTCGCCCTCTTTGGTCGCCTGTTCAGCTTTGAGCAAGGCTCTTTCAAAAGGCCTGAGCCGCACAACGCCGGCTGTCAGTGCCAGTGCCTTTGGGGTGGCTACGCCTGATTCAAGCAAAGCTCCCAGCATGCGGCCCATGCGTGATAGATCGATAAATTTCTGAATTTTTCCGAAGATCGGCACATACCAGTAAAGTTCGTCCAGAATTGCACGACCAGCTTCAGTCTTATAAGCCAGCCAGATGCCGACTATTGTGCCAATCAGCATAAAAATTGGCATGAGTGGGCCCAATACCATCAGGGCCTGATTGATGGCGAAAAGCAGTCGTGTGGGCAGAATCAGGCTATCGCGCTTGTTGGGCGGTATCAGGTCATTCATCACGCCATTAAAGAGTGGACCCACAAAAACGGCGATAATCAGCAGGCATAGTGTGGCGACACTCAGCACCATGAGTGGATAAATTGAGGCTGAGGCGATATTTTTCACCGTCCTGGCGCGAAACTCCTGAATTTCGGCCAGCTCGACAAGAATCTCGGGAACAGCGCCACGGGAATCGGCCGCTCTGATCATATTCACGGCCAGTCGGTCGAAAGCCTGGGGCTCTCGCTCAAAGACTTCTGCCATGGATCTGCCCGACATGACACCGTCGAGCATCCTTGCTACCACCGGCCCCAACGCCTTGTGGCGAAACTGTTTTTGAGCCCCCTTCAGGGCAAGTGGCAAATCAAGACCAGCCAGCAGATACTGACTCATCTGGCGATAGAAGATAGCGAGCTGTTTGGTACCGACCTTGCCATAGAGAATGCGTTCAATCAGAGTCGGCCCACCGGCTTCCAGAAATGCTTCGTCCGAATCGTCAAAATCGCGAGGTTTTTTCGATTTCAATGGTTTTTTTACGGTTGAAGAAAACTCTTCGCCAGCGGATTTTGTAGTTCGAGACATCGGCTCTTTGTTTGTTTTCGAACCACCTGAAGCAGGCCGAAAGGTGCTGGTCGCCGCATCGTCCTCGGTATCGGGTCGAACAGGGCGAGATTTTGGTGTGCTTTTGGAATAATCGGTAGGGCCTGAGGATGCCGGTTTTTTGCCGCCGGGTGCTGGCTTGAAGGTTGAGCCGGTGGGCTCATCGCTCCCGAACGTGGCAGGGAGGTCAAGTTCGTAGGGAGTCAGGTCGTCGTCTTCCGAAAAATGGTTGGCCATAAGCTCGCCTGACTTTCAGCCGGTGCCAATTGGTCCCGGGATGAGTATTCATTGAGTTGTCTGATTTATAATCTTATTATCACTTGCAATGCTGGTTCGTCGCAATATGCAGCTTGACGCACAAAATGGAAAGATCTTGTTCTGAAAAACATCCGCCGATGCTTTTGTTGATACTCTTACGTTTTTAGTAAGGCAGTTTTGGCGATAATTTTTGGAAGAAGGAACTTTTTGAATAATTTTGCGTCAATCAATCAGACAAATCAACTTACCCAACGATCACTCAGTGTATTAATTGTCTGCTGAGTGTCGTGTTCAAAGGGTCAATCAGATGAGCAAAACCAAACAATTTCTCAAGATCCAAAAGCTTTTTGATCGCGATATATCCATCAAGAATGCACTTGGTATTTGCCTTCTGGGGTGGGCCATCTGGTGGAGTTTTTTATTCGTTTATCGCTCTCTCGCTTATCAAGCCAGACCAGTCAATTTGATATCTGAATTTGTGCAGGGTTACGGATCGCCGGTTCCTGATTCGGCTGTCCCAGATTTTTCGGCCAGGCTTGCGGCTCCTGCGGATCAGGCCTCTCGGGCGACTATGCCGCGACGATCAGGTGGCCCGAACGTCGCTCAGGAAGTCATCGAAAACGTCGGTAGTGGGGTAATCGCGAAGTCGGCTCTGGCCGACAGACGAATTATCTACACAGCCACCGTTGATTTGGTTACCGATCAAATCGACCCGGTGGAGCCGAAGTTGCTGGAGATGCTTAAAACGGCCGGTGGTTTTGTGGCCGACACAAACCAGACGGGAGCCAGCGGCGGCCAGCGAACAGGCATGTGGAAAGTGCGAGTGCCGATTGATAAGTACGATGGCTTCCTGCAACAGGTGCGCACACTGGGCGAAGTGCAGTCGGTCAATGTCAACAGTCAGGATGTGACAGAAGAATTTGTGGATGTCACTGCGCGAGTGAATGCGAAAAAAGTACAGGAACAACGCCTGATTGACCTGATTAAAAACGCTGTTGGTCAGCTTGATGAAGTGTTGAAGGTTGAAGCCGAACTGGCTCGGGTGAGAGGTGAAATTGAAAGGATGGAAGGGCGACTGCGATTTTTGAAGGATCAGACCGAGCTGACGACGATCACAATCACAGTCAGGGAAGTTAAGGATTACAAGCCGCCTGAAGCACCGACATTCAGCACGAAAATGCGCAGGGTTTGGGAAGAATCCACACTGAAACTATGGGAAAATAGTGGGCTGGTGATTTTGGGCCTGATCGCCTGGATTCCATTTCTACCCATTTATATCGTGATTTTTGGGGCGGGAATCTGGCTTGCGGTAAGAGTTTGGCGTAAAATCTGGCCTATGCTTGACCCAATCATTGAAATAAGGCAGGCGGCCAGTACCGAAACTCCTCAGCCGACATCATCGAAGCCGCCGACCGAATCCTGAATCAGGTTTTATTCATGTCAGAGCCAATCGAAACAAATCATGCCGCCTCTGCTGAAAACGAAGGCGGCTCTCTCTTTATCCAAATATTTGTGTCGATGGCTGCCGGTGTGCTTCTGGGGCTTTTTCTCGGGTCAATCGACAATGTAGCCGGGCTGCCCTCAAAGACTCTGCTCGTTTTCTGTGCCACTGCCTCCAAACTGGTTCTGCAGCTACTGGCTGCATTGGCCACACCGCTGATTCTCGTGGCTGTGAGCCACGTCCTGATGACTTCCGACATCAAAGGCCGGCAGGCTGGGCGGCTTGTCTGGCTTTTGATTTCAAACACGCTGGTTGCGATCTTTATCGGCCTGGCGGTGATGAATCTATTTCAGCCGGGGCGGGCAGCCTCGCTGCCGGCTCCATCAGGTAAAAGCGACCTGCCTGCCGGCGGCGTGCTCGATCAGATGCTTAATAACATTCCCAAAAGTTTGCTGGGGCCTTTGGGTGACTCAAACAACGTGCTGGGGACAATTTTCATCGCAGTTGCTTTCGGGCTGGCCATGCGAGAGTATCGCGACAAGCTGGAAACGCTGGTGGAAACCTCGCTCAAAGTCATATTGAAAGTCATCGGCTGGGTGATTCAACTGGTTCCATTGGCAGTTTTTCTGACAATAACAAATGTCGTTGGAAGTGAGGGCTTCAAGCCGTTTGTGGCGCTGGGTGGTTTTACAATCACAGTGCTTGTCGGTCTTGCAATTCAGGTTTTTTATTACACTGTTCGCATTCGAATGAATAGTTGGGCCAGACCGGTGATGGTATTAAAATCAATGCGAGACGCATTGGTGATGGCCTTTTCCACCGGCAGCTCGACGGTGACGATGCCCGTCACCTTTCGCTGCCTGCGCGAGCGGGTCGGCCTGCGTGAGCAATCCGCCAGCATGGGCGCATTAATCGGAGCCAATTTCAATAACGACGGTACAGCACTTTATGAAGCAACGGCGGCCCTGTTTATCAGCCAGATGCTCGGCCGCCAGCTTGACTTGGGGCAGCAGCTTGTTGTGGTGCTGACGTCTGTCGTGGCCAGTGTGGGCGCTGCAGGCATTCCGAGGGCGGGGCTGGTGACAATGACACTTGTTTTTCGAGCAGTGAATCTTCCACCGGAATATATTACAATTTTATTTGCGGTTGACTGGTTTCTGGATCGCTGTCGCACGATGGTCAATGTGCTGGGCGATGTGACAGTTTCCTGCGTTTTGGATGGAAAAAAATCTGAGCGGCAGGAGCAAATCGAGCTTGCAGCCACTGGTGATCAGTTATTGATTTAAAGCATGGTTGGCAAAATGCAATTTAATTTTGCAGGTCTTTCACCCGAACCACCATTGTTTTAGATATCCGATCGTGCCAGCCACGAGGATAGGTGCCAAGGCAGGAAAAAGGCTCAAATGGGATAAAGCGGCAGAGTGTACGAATGATAATCTGACCGAAACCCGGCTTCTTACCATCGAGGGTAACAACTTTTGTTCCGGTCAGATATTTTCCTGGCGTGCGGCCCGTAGTCGCTTCGAAAAGTACGTAGTAGATGAGAATAATAATGAATCCCAAGATAAAGCCGGGAATACTATTCAATGCATTTGCTGCGGCTTCGCCGCCAATTGCTCCTGCAATGATTCCGATCAGCAGTGAAAAAACGATGTATCCTGCATAGTTCAGGAATAAATTCAACAGACGCCTATCAGAATAACATGGTTTTAATTCATCATATTGAATGTCAACCGGGCTGCTGACAGACTCAGGGGCGGAATAGGGATTAAATGGATCCTGACTCATTGAATTGATCTCTAATCATAGAAACTGTTTGGTGATTTGCTGAAATGCCAACTTACTAGTCAAGTTTCGTGTCGTCAATCGGCACGTCATCCAGAATTCGCACGGCAAGTTGCAGAGCCTGAATAAACCGATCATAGCTGGCGCGACTGATGCTGGAAGGGGCTCGCAAACGGATATGTTTGCCCTGATCAGAATCCCAAAGTGCAAGATCAAGTCTAACTTCATTTTCCGGCATAGGTTTTCCGGAATGATTTCGCTGGATTGGCAGATCGCTGTGCCGGAATGTCGTTTCTGCCTCAGGTTCAGTGATCGCTCGGGTTGGGCGGGCAGCGGGTCGAGGCGATGCTGGCATGGATGGCTTGCTTACGACGATCAGCGCAGATTCACCGGCAGATTCATCAACCAAGCGATTTTCCAGCAGTATTCCGGCATATTTAATCGATGCAAAAAAAGCCTCGGCTGCAATTGATTTGGCCACGGCAGTGATGTGATGCTTGTGCATCAGCAGGTTGCCCAGGATTTCGGGCTCTGGCAAACGTTTTCCGGCATATTGCCGTAATAGTTCGGCGTAGAGTGGTGGCGACTGACATGCCTGTCGAATAAGCCCCGGTATTTCATCCGGATCCATTGGATGAATAATGCGCTTGGCAAGCTGAGTGAGTGAATGATTCTGATCCGAAAGATCAATCAGACCAAACTGACGGGCAGAACTTAAACGCCCGGAAAAGGTATTGGTTTTTACGTTTCGATACCCCATTGCAGAAGCGATCTGAGCGGAGGAAAGCCCATCCACGCCAAGCTCGTCGATCTGCCGGCAGAAATTGATCGCATCCTCAAGCGGAGTTGATGGATAGCGAGCACTTCTTTCACGCCGGGAACTGCCTTGCTGTTCCCCCTGATCAGTGGTCATCGCGTTGCCTCCTGCCGAGTGAAAAGTCGAAGAAATCAGTCTTTCTGATTTCTTTACCGTTATGCTAATAAAAAACGAAACATAAATCGAGATGCTTGTTTACGTTTTTTACGTTCAGGGTCGCGCGTAACCTGAAAGATATGAGCCGCCAAAAATTTTTCCTGGTGATGATATTGTTTTAGTTTTCGGTGCATTAAAATCCGATTGGTTTTTTAATATGACAGGCGGCCCATCCAGCCTGCTGACGATCACATCTTTTCTGCCATCCTCATCAAGATCTGCAGCGATGAGCCCCCTGCCCAATATTTTCAAGTCGGCGACTGGATTGTATTTTGCAGGGAGTAATTGAAATTTCAATTGGTTATCCATCGATAGAATTGCAACTGGCATTTGAAATGGAGTGCCCAGTCTTTGGCGTGAAAGCACGTGTCCGTTGGCCTGAATGATCTCATGAAGGCCATCTCCATCAAGATCCTCTGCAATAATTCCAAAACCATTGAATGTTCTGGTCGCCTGCTGCAAACCGCTCGAGCCAGAGCGATCTGTAAAGATGCCGTTTTTCATTGATTCAAATAAAACGGTGCCCCGGCCCAGAAAATTAGTCACGAGTATGTTTGGCGTTTTTTGACCTTTTACAAAAATAGCCGCCACCCCCATGCCCGCCAAAGGTTCTCCACCGTCTGCAAATGCAACATTGCGAGTAACCGCCTGATTGGAGAAATCGCCTTTTTCATCCTGAACCCATAAATGATTGGCTGAGCCATCGTTAGCCACAAATAAATCAAGCCGGCCATCCTCATTGGAATCAAATGCAATCGCCCCGAGCGCACGCCCTGTATCAGCCTTATTCAAGCCTTTTTCCTCAGTGACATCATTAAAGCCGCCATTTCCATCATTCAAATATAATCGGTCTGGCACTGCCGGAAAGTCTTCAGGCCCACAATAATCTCGATTTCCATCAGGTGCAGCACAAAATGGAGCTTTGGAGGGGTCGTATTTCAGATAACCACCAACAAATAAATCTAAATGCTGATCGTTATTGAAATCGGCCCAGACGGCCGCAGTTGACCATTCCAACGGATTGCCCGGCAGTTTTTCGGTGACATCCTGAAATCGCCAGTTGCCAAGGTTTTGATAAAGTCGCCAGTCACGCCAGCCAGTGATGAAAAGATCAACTTTCCCATCGTGATTGAAATCAGCAGGCCAGGCACCCATGGCATAGGAAGGCCCCTCCGCATTTTTTGCAGAAACGTTTTTGAATTTCATTTCACCAAAATTTTGATACCAGACACATGGCGGATCAGCAGTAATGGCATCTTTGGTTGTTTCAATTGGCCCACCCTGACAAAAAAAGAGATCCAGGCGACCATCATTATTAAAATCAGCCACTGCCATGCCCCCACCCATGATTTCAGGCAGATCAAACTTGCCTCGACCCCCATCATCATAATTAAAATTAATACCGGAGTAATCGGATGGAATTTGTACCAGTCGAAGGTTTTCGCCAGCAACAATAGTTCCGATTAACGATATAAAAAATAGTAATGCTAATTGCAATAAAGCAAGAATGTTGAATTTATTATTTGATTTCAATTTCGATGCAATTGAAAAATTCATCTGAACTTCACCATTTTTTTACTGGACATTTCACCACTCATTTTGCAATCTGAACATCGACTCAAACGTCTCATACGTCCAAACCAACGGAGTTTTCATGAGAATTTACCGATTTTTCTGGGTCTGCACCAGCCTTCTGGCTTCGTTCTTAGCGAATGTGTCACTGGCTCAGGAAGCCGCACCCAAGACCAAACAGGGGCCAACGCCAGGCGCCCGCTATCCTGGGCCGACCGAAAACGGCTATCTGCTACCTAATGGCTGGACAGTATCTCCTGCCGGTGAGCAAGTTTTGCTGACCGACCTGCCGCTCAATATCATACCTCTGGCTGATAACCGCCATGCTGTGGTTGGCACGGGCGGCTTCAATCCGCACCGATTGTCGCTGATCGACCTGCAAACAAAAAAGGTCGTAACAGAGATTACCGCTCCGCAAAGCTGGTTTGGCATGGCAACGAACGCTGCGCAGGATCATTTCTGGTGGTCGGCAGGCGGCGATGGTGGCCTGGTGGAAATAGCCCTCGAAGGAACCTCGCTTAAGCTGAAGAGTGCTGAAAAAACAGCACCTGCCGAAAAAACCAAGGGGCGGGGGAAGCCTTTCGCCAGCGGCGTGGCTTATTTGGATCAGTCGAAAAAGCTGTATGAGCTGGATATCAACCAGGGCACGATTACGGAAACGATACTTGATGGTTCGGCCAAAAAGCGTCAGGAAAAAGTGGCTGAGCGGCCTTACGACGTGGTTGTGGGCAATCAGGGTCGATTCCTTTACGTCAGCGACTGGTCGGCCAGGCTTGTGCATGTGGTTGATGCCGAAACGCTGAAAGTCGTGCACCGATTTGGCGTGGGCGAGCACCCAAACCAGATGGTGCTGCACCCGAAGGACGGTCGCCTGTTTGTAGCATGTGCTTCAGCTAATGCCGTGTATGTGATTGACACGATTCGCTGGACATTGGGCGAGGTTATCTCGACTTCGCTTTTCCCTCGGGCTCCTGAAGGCTCCACGCCAGATGCACTTGCGATCTCTCCTGATGGCGAAATGCTGTATGTGGCTAACGCTGATAATAACTGTGTGGCAGTGATTGAAGTAGAGCACCCGAATCGATCGGTCGTTGAGGGCTTTATCC
>JBILGL010000162.1:0-8175 GCA_044351075.1 Isosphaeraceae bacterium
TACCGGCGGAGGGCTGGGCACCGGCAGGCTGGAATGCAGGTAATGTCAGTCAGGTATCGAAGATGATTACAACGCAGAATGTTGATGCGGACGAAGCCCTGAAAACTCCGCAGTTTTATCTGCTTTGGGTGGTGCTCTGTTTTAATGTTACCGCCGGCATTGGTGTGCTGGGCGTAGCCAAAACAATGATGACCGACATTTTTCAGGCATCTTATCCGGCGATCGTCACAGCTTCATTTGCCAGTACATACGTTTTACTCATCAGTGTTTTTAATATGGTTGGGCGATTTTTCTGGGCATCGATTTCCGACCGAATTGGCCGCAAGCAGGTTTATTGCATCTTTTTTCTACTTGGTGCAGGGCTTTATGCTGTGATACCGCATTTGGCCGGTCAGGCGGCTTCGACGCATGCCAAAATCTGGCTGATTGCATTTTACGGCGTAACGATGCTGATTTTTACCATGTATGGCGGTGGATTTGCCACAATTCCCGCTTATATTGCCGATCTTTTTGGATCGAAATTTGTCGGAGGCATTCATGGCCGCCTGCTCACAGCCTGGAGCACGGCGGGCGTGCTTGGCCCACTGGCGATTACTTATCTGCGGGAAAATTCGCGCGTAGCGGCGATCAAAGAATTGGCCGGTAAAGTCGATGCGACTGCATTTGCTGCCAAATTCGGGGCCCCACTCGAAAAACTCGACGAATTGATTGGCAGTAACGCGGTGACGATCAGCCGGATGCTGGAAATCACGCCAGGGGCAGCTGATCCGACCAATTCCATTTACAATTCAACGATGTATGCCATGGCTTTGCTGCTGGTCATCGCTCTGGTGGCGAATCTACTGATCAAGCCTGTTCATGAAAAACATTATTTGAAATGAAATTTCAATCTTTAAGGGGTTTCACTTCGGACTGATTTGCACTGCTCCGTTGGGGCGTGAAATCAAACCAATCCATGTCAGTTTTAACATGCAATAGATCATGGGTTTAGTATGATCAAACGTACCGGCTGATTTCAATAAGTCGCGTTAATCAGTGTAATATAATCAGTGTACTATAAACAGAAATAGCGACTTTGGTGATTTCTAAGCATCGGTAATTCAAAAAGAACGGACTAATCATTTGAAAATCCGTTTTGGCCTTCGCTTACACTTCCAGCTCGTTAAAGCAATAAAGTCCGAATAAAATGGCACGAAAATTAGTGACCGACCAAAATACAATTAGACGTTGTGACGCTTACGGATCGTTAATATAAGTGAAGCTCCGCCAGCACCTCCACCGGGGTTTTCAATGTCGGGTGCGGCACTCGCAAATAATGGGCGTGAAGGGCAATGCGGCCGTGCCCGCGCGAGTCGGTCAGTTTCATTTTTGAGCCATATTTCAGGTCGCCCACGATCGGCAAGCCCCGCCCGGCCAGCTGAACGCGAATCTGATGCCCCCTGCCCGTTCCAAGCCTTATTTCAAGCTCTGCCTGATCTTTGAATCGGGAAATCGTGCGAATCTCCAGCACCGCCTCCTGCGAATCTTTCGAAACATCATTGGCAGAAAGTCGTTCTACGATATTTGTCTTAACATCTTTTCGCAGGCGGTCGTGCCAGGTTTCCCAGTCATCTGATGGCAGAGCGCCACTGTGGCTGACTAAGGCTCTGTAGCGTTTTTCCACGGCAGGGGTGTGCCAGGCTTCGTTCAAACGCTGGGCGGCCTTCGAGGTTTTGGCCAGCACCATTACGCCGGAAACGGGGCGATCAAGCCGATGAACGAGCCCGACAAAGGCCTCGCCCGGCTTGTTTTCATGCTTTTTTCGATAGGCCTTGAGATAGTCAACGACATTTAAATCGCCAGTAATGTCGCCCTGGGCGAGCATGCCCGCCGGTTTATCGACAAAAAGCAAATGATTATCTTCATAAAGTATTTTCAGCACGACACGTCAGCCTTCTTCGCCAAAGCCTTCCGGCAGCTCGGGCTCTGGCTCCTCGACAAGGCGTTCGCCAACGCTCGCCTGAAGTCTTTTAATGACAAGTGTGGCATAAGAGCCACGTGGGAGCTCAAAAGCGAGCCTGGCCATGCGGCGGCCGGGGTTAAGGTCGTCTGGCTGAATGGTACAATTGCCGACATTGGGCCGCAGGGTGGCGGCACGTTCGCCCTTCCCGAAGAAGACGTCTTCCATTTTCTTCACGCGCAGGCCGTGCCACTGAAGGCCCCATTTTTCCATGACCTGATCGGCAGCGGCCGCCAGGGCAGGCTCTTCAGGCTTTTGATTTCGCGAACAGGGAAGCGGCAAGCGGGCGGCAGCAAGACGCTTGGCTTCGTCTTCGGAAAGGCTGTGCCAGAAAGGCCTTGGGCCGGTTTTTGATTTGACGGACCAGAGTTGTTCCGGTCGTAATGTCTGGCGGATCCAGGCTTCGAGCATGTCGTTAAAGAGCATGCTCTGGAAGGCTGAGACGTAGATCCGGCGCATGTCTCGACGCAGCCGGATGAAGGCGCCACGAAAGTCGGTCGGGTGGTCGCAAAGGTAAGTGACAACGCTGCGAGTGTTGCCCTTATCAAGCTGGGCCTTAAGGGTAGGCCAATCACACCAGTGGCCGTTGAGCAAATCTTTTTCTCGCCTGATGTTAGGACGATCAAAGGGGTAAGGCTCGGCCAGGGCAAGCCTGAGTGCCTTTTCATAATCATCTTTCATCCATGCATGGATGATGAATTCGCCGGAGACACCAACAGAGCCGAAGCGCTGGTCGTCGAAGTAGTTAGGCACACCTTCGCGGACGGTAGCATCGAGGGCGGCACGAATCTGATCCGCTTTTTCTTTGGGCAGGTCGCGCAGGCGAATTGTAAATCGATTACCCCGAAAGCCTTCCGGGCCATAGGGGGCATTCAGGCAGCCGATGGGCTCGAGCTGAAAATTGCGGTCGGCCAGTGGGGCGTCGGGGCCACCTGCGATGGTGAGATATTGGATGGTCTGAGCATGTTTATCCTTGAGGCCGCCATGGGCCACGGCCGAGGCGGGCAAGTTCCATCGGCGACGGATGATTTCGAGTGCCTCAGGTGTTCCAAGCCCTTCTTTGGTGAGGCGATAGAAACGAAATCGACCGGTTTTACCGGGCCGAACGGAGGGCAATTCTTCCACCTGAAAATCGTCGGGCCGGCTTTTGACTTTCATCGCGTCCTTCTTTGGCTGTTCCCGTGAAACCTGCAAATTATTCTACACAGAACTTCGGCGGATTGGCCCGAGAAAAAAAGCTGGAAGATCGGCTATAATGTTTCTATGAGCCAATTTGAACCATTTGACTTCCCGAAATTGCCGATTCTGCCTGATTCTGACAAACCGCCGGAACAGCCGCGGTTGAGCAACCTCCAAAAATACGGGGGGCTTTACTGGTTGGGGATCGGCGGGCTGGTGGTCAGCGTGCTTCTGGTCGGCTGGTTTGCGATTCAGCTCTGGCTATTGCGAGACATCTGGCGCGAGATCTATGTATTGCATAACAAAGATCTTGCGGATGACCGGCGGATTGCCGCCGCTACATTTCTGGCGAAGCATCCACGGGTTGAGGCGGCACAGATTCAGCCGATGATTTTTCGCCGGAGTCTGCCGGATCAGGCGCGATTGCTGCTGGCTGAGGGGCTGAAGAAAACGGATACGGCGACTTCGGCCCGGCAGATGCTTGGCCTGCTTGAGACGGAAGGGGCGACAAGCCCGCCGGATTATCTGAGAGGGCATCTGGCCCGGCTGGCGGCTTTGAACATACCGGCAGATGACCGTTTTCCTGTGGATTTATTCAGGCGAATGATGGCTGATCGCGATTCGGCTGTGGCGGCATGGTGCGCGTATGGACTGACCCGAAGCACGGTGGCAGAAGATCGGCAACAGGGCCTGAATTTTCTGGATCAGAAGGCGAAACAGAATTCGATGATGGAGCGATCGCTTCTGATGGCGGCCAACAGCGAAGGACTTTCGCGGAGTTTATCGCTCCAGCAGGCGATGGATGCAATGCCTCAGAGAGTGAAGCGATAAAGCAGCATGAAGATCAGCTATGCCACTAAAGACTTTTATTGATTGAAAACTGCCTTCCGGTTCTCATGAATTTTTGATGAATTTTCATGGATTTTGTTGACGGAAAAGCGGCATAACCGATAGAAGATTAGGAAGATACGACTCATTCCAGACGGAAAAAATGCATGTTCAATACGACATTCTGGGAAGCTGTTTCTGATCTTCCATCCGTATCACTGCCACTGTTGCTGCTGGCTTTGTTGATTGCCTTCGCATTTGAGTTTATCAACGGGTTTCATGACACAGCCAACGCTGTGACCACCGTTATTTACACAAATACGATGAAGCCCATGCCGGCCGTTTTTTTCTCAGGCTTCTGCAATTTTCTGGGTGTGCTGCTGGGCGGAACGGCGGTGGCCTTCTCGATTGTGAATCTGCTGCCGGTGGATGTTCTCGTTGGCGAAAGCACTCAGCAGGCGATTGTAATGGTCATTTCGCTGCTACTGGCCGGGGTGGTCTGGAATCTGGGCACCTGGGCGATGGGCATTCCGGTATCGAGCTCGCACACACTGATTGGTTCAATTCTGGGCGTGGGGCTGGCCAATGGTCTGATGACGAAAAATGACCTGAGTGGCGTAAACTGGGCAAAGGCGATGGATATTGGCCTTTCGCTGCTGCTTTCGCCGATGATCGGCTTCTGCGCTGCGGCGATTATGCTGATCACGATGCGTAAGCTGTTTCGTGATCCGAAGTTGTATGAGCCACCGGTCGGGTCAGCTCCACCGCCACGCTGGATCAGGCGAATTTTGATTGGCACCTGTGGAGCGGTCAGTTTCGCCCACGGCTCAAATGATGGCCAGAAGGGGATGGGCTTGATTCTGCTGGTTCTGATCGGCTTTATGCCGGGCTATTACGCGCTTGACCTGAATCATCCGGGCAAGGCGATTGATGTGCATGGCTCGGCAGAGTTTGCACTTGAGAATATTCCGAAGCCGGTTCTGGAATCAAACAAGAAACTGACTGCTGATTTGACTTATGTCAAGGAATCGCTTCAGGGCAAGTCGAATTTCTCGGATATTCCGATTAATGAACGATGGAAGCTGCGTCAGGCTCTGTTTCATGCACGTGCAGCGATCAAAAAAGCGGAATTGCCAACGGATCTTAAAAAGAAGATGACCGGCCCGATCGATAATTTCACGCATGCACTGGAATATGTGCCGTTTTGGGTGATTCTGGGGGTCGCCCTGGCCTTGGGGATCGGCACGACCATTGGTTACGAACGAATTGTGATAACGATCGCCGAGAAAATCGGCAAGAGCCATTTGACGTATGCTCAGGGTGCTTCGGCGGAGATGGTCGCTGCGGTGACAATTGGCGTGGCTGATCTGCTGCACCTGCCGGTGAGCACGACTCAGGTTCTATCGTCGGGTGTGGCGGGCACGATGGTGGCGAATCGGTCGGGTGTGCAGCCGGCAACTCTGCGAAAAATTCTACTGGCCTGGCTGCTGACTCTACCTGCGTGTATCAGCCTGTCGTCGCTTTTCTACTATCTCGGCAGCCTGATGATCTGATTGACTCATTACGAGTGTTTGATTTTAAAATAGATGATAGACCGGAATTTTACCCACAGGATGTCCCCTTTCCCCCGGTATCATTTGACCAGGAATCAATTACTCATGCGTTCTCGAAAATCCGGTTTTACACTCATTGAGCTGCTGGTTGTCATCGCGATTATTGCGGTACTGATTTCGCTGCTTTTGCCTGCAGTGCAGTCGGCCAGGGCGGCCGCGCGGCGTGCCCAGTGTATCAATAATCTCAAGCAGATCGGCCTGGCGGCACATAACTTCGAATCAACCAACGGCACTTTTCCGCCCGGTTATGGCCCGACACCGACGATCAGCGTGCCGACTTACCCGCGAGCTACACCAATCGTTCAAATCCTTGGATACATTGAAAGTGCAAATCTTTACAGCACTTTTAATTTCCAATTCAATTTGAATGGTATCTACAACAATCGAACTAACGACGTCAATTATACGGCGGGTTCGCAGATTGTGTCGGCCTTCGTCTGCCCATCCGACCCGGCGCAGGAGAAACTGGCCGGCTTCACAGGCTACACCAATTATTTTGGGTCGATTGGCGGCACAAGCTGCCCGGAAATTGGTACAGCAAATGCAGCTCAGGAACCGAATGGCCAGATTGCCGGCGTCTTTAATGTGACGCTCGACATGGCCGCCCCAGCCCAGATTAATGGGGCCAATAACCCGAATTATCAGAAAGTCATGAGTGCTTCAACCATCGCGAGCATTACCGATGGCACAAGCAATACCACGATGTTCTCTGAAACGATCAGGGCGACTTCCGTCTCGAATGTTGCCGCTGAAATTCCGGTTGAGAGCCTGCTGAATATCAATGCGCTGCCTTCGGGCTATTCCACAAGCCAGTATGTCAACGGCTGCCGCACCTTTTCCGGCACTCGGCTGCGATACCGCGGCCAGCAGTATTATCGTAACCTTCCAGCCACATCAACTTTTTCGCACACCATGACGCCAAACATGAAGGCCTATGACTGTGCCAATTCTGCCTTTTCCTGCACGCATCTTGCCGCACGCAGCTATCACCCAGGCGGCGTGAATGCGGTTTTCTGTGATGGCTCGGTCCGATTCGTGAAAGATACGGTCAACGCAGCCACCTGGCTTGCTCTTGGAACATCCAAGGGTGGCGAAGTGATTAGCGCTGATAGCTATTAATGCATTTGAATGCAAAAAACGAAGCCTGATGGGCGATCTCATCGGGCTTCGTTGGATTTTATTTGATTGATTCGAAAAGGTCAGACTTTGCTGTTGACCTTGGTGGCTGTGTAGCTGAAGAGACGCACCCAGTTCGCGTCCGTCTTGATGTCGGCCGTGACGCGGAAGGTATTGGGGCTTCGACGCGTGATGGTGACCTGGACGGGATTATTAACGGCCGTTGTTGTGGCTGCGCCTGAAGAGTCTGTCGATGTGGACATGATCTGGCTTGAGCCCTGAAACGTGATGGAATTGCGGGTCGAGCTGACCATTTTCAACTCAACCGGCGCTGAACCATCGGCCGACGACATGGCGAATGTCGGAGTTGGTCCCGGTGTGATGATCAGGCCATCAACAGGCATTTCGGTATTTTGAGCTGCCGCCAGCGCAGAACGACCGACAATTTTATTGTCTGCGAAATTCCATGTGTCGATGCTCGGAATCGAGGGCATCCGTGCATTTTTTTCACCGATGCTGGCGGCAATCGCACCAAAGACATCAATTGAAGTTTTCGATCGCCACGTTCCCTTAAGCCACGACCACCCCTGCAAGCTCGTCCAATCAACAGGCTGGGCGGTCGGGGCTGCCTGCCCCTTGGTGGCTGTGATAATTTTTGACGTCACAAAACTGACTGGATTGAAGTCGAGCAGGCCTGCCGGCACGTCGCGACGCTCAAGTGTTTCAGTGACCTGCGGATTAAATTTCCGTGAATTTCGGTCATCCTGACCATTCATTTTGAATCTCCTGGCTTCCTGCCGTGGATGGTAATGCAATCATTTTTAAAATAATTGTTTTTCTGATTACGTCCAGACGAGTTCTGATTGAATTAAACCCCGTTCATTCAGAAAACCGGTTATTTCTCACTTTGCTGCTTTTGGCCGCACTTCCACGACAGCAGGTAAACCCGAAGCGCAAGCGATAGAATTATTCTGAGTAATCTGTCTTATTTCTTATCTCTTGCTAGCGCTTTTTGAAGTTGCGCTTTTTGGGGAATCTGTTTTCTATGCGGCTCCAGAGGAGCCGGCTATGAATAGATATGGCCTCCGGCCATTCATAAGAATAGGCATTGTATTATTGGGCTCCAGAGGAGCTGTCTATGAATAGATATGGCCTCCGGCCATTTATAAATCCTATCGAATCCTGGGATTTCAGCAAATTGACTATACAAAAGCGCAACTTCAAAGCTAGCGCTAGGGGTTAGCCTTGTCTGCCTTATTTTTAATAATGTAGATTATCAGGAAAATTCCCAAAAGTCGTGTCAACTCCGGTTTTCTCTCTGATTTGAGTTTAGAAGAAAGAAAATTCCAGGACAAACGGATTCGGCAAGAGATCAGTCATTCGGCTTTTTTGGGCCCTGGCGAGCGGCTTTTTCAGCGTGGCCACTGACCCCAAATCGCC
>JBILGL010000164.1:0-8153 GCA_044351075.1 Isosphaeraceae bacterium
CTCCAGAGGAGCCGTCTATGAATAGATATGGCCTCCGGCCATCGATAAGAATAGGCATTGTATTATTGGGCTCCAGAGGAGCCGGCTATGAATAGTTATGGCCTCCGGCCATCGATAAGAATAGGCATTGAATTATTGGGCTCCAGAGGAGCCGTCTATTAATAGTTATGGCCTCCGGCCATATAAACCACCGATCTTTTTATTGATTTTCCTTAACGGATCAAATCGCAGCGTATCTTTGGATTTCGGCAAAACGACAATTCAAAAAACGCAACTTCAAAGCTTGCGCTTCGGGTTAGTCTGCTGTCGTGGAATTGCGGCCAAAAGCAGCCAAGAGAAAGAAATATCCGGTTTTCTGAATGAACGGAGTTTAATAGGCAATCTCGAATTAATTCCAAATGGTTTTACTCGTGGAAATACATGAAAAACTGTTGCGATAAATATTACGAAAGTGATGGGTTTTGAAAAATTGACAAAAATGCTGTAATTTTCGCCTTGACCGATTCTCTAATTCTGTTAATTAGTATGCATCAACTCTCTTCAGGGTAACTGAATACGAAAAAAACCGGAGCATTTTCCGGTGAATAACCGTATGAAGGATCATGGCAAACGGGATTTACCAAGCTCAGGGAAGGGCTTAAGGGATGAGAGATCACACAAAACAGTTTGTGCGTCATGCCGCCGAAGCTTTTGACTGTCCTGGCCCTGTCTATGAATTTGGGTCATTTCAGGTTGAAGGTCAGGAGCAATATGCTGACCTTCGCAGCCTTTTTCCCGGTAAGAAATATGTCGGATGCGACATGAGGCCGGGGCTTGGGGTGGATGTGGTTCAAGATGTTTCGGCGATGACTCTGCCGTCAGAATCAGTCGGTACAATTCTCTGTATTGAAACATTCGAACATGTTTTTGAAGTTCGCAAGGCTTTTGACGAAGTTTTTCGAGTGCTTAAGCCTGGTGGGCTTTTTATCATTACTTCGCCTCTGAATTTTCGGATTCACGCTTATCCTGATGATTACTGGCGTATGACGCCTTCGTGCCTGCGTCGGCTTTTGGGGCCTTACGATGCAAAGATGTGCGGGTTTCAGGGTTTTGACAAATTCCCGCATACAGTCATGGCCGTGAGCCGAAAGGCACCCGCTGAGCGCGACTTTTCACAACGCGCTATAGAAATGCAAAGCCGATTTGACATCTATCTGGGCAGGCAGATGCGTGCGGATAAGAGTCAGAAGCCATTGAAAAGGCTTGTCAGCAGATTACATCGTTCAAAAGCTGAACGGTATCACATGGATCATTACTATTGTGCCACATTTCAGGTTGATCAAGTTCAATCCTCGTCGGGCTTGCGGCGTCATGCCGGGTAAAAAGCTATTTACAAAGCCTGTCGAGTTGAATGATTGATCTGGAGATTGATAAATGACTGAGAAGCCAAGCTGGAATCGGGTTTTTATCCTTGGGCTTGACGGCGCGACGTGGACTGTTCTTAACGCGATGATCGACCGCGGCGTCATGCCAAACATGGCGAGCCTGAAAGCCAGATCAGCGTGGGGCGAAATGACATCGTGCGTGCCTCCTGTGACTTCAGCTGCATGGACGACGATGGTCACCGGTTGTGGGCCACATCGCCACGGCGTTTATGATCATCGTTGTTTCGACGCCGAAAGCCGCCGCATGCGTGTGAATCACTCGGCCCGCGTGCGTGTGCCGACGATGTTTCATCAATTGTCTAGTGCTGGCAAATCGACAGTCTCGATTAATGTGCCTGTGACTTATCCACCCCTGAAAATCAAGGGGCTGGTCGTATCCGGGCTGGATGCTCCTCATCTGGAGGCAGCACTTTCCGGGAACGAACAATTCGCGGAACGTGTACGTCGGGAATTGCCAGATTACCATCATCGAGTACTCTGGAAGCGGCCTCCAGCCACAGTTGATGAGTTCCAGCATGGTGCTGATGAGAGTGAAAAGCTATTTGCCGCAAGAGCTGCATCGGCATGGATTGCCGACGAAATGTTTCCCGATTGGTCGGTGATGATGGTTCAATTTCAGAATCTCGACCCGTTTCAGCACCGATGCTGGCGTTATTTAAATGTTGATGCAACAGGAATCGAAAATGAACCGATGAATCGGGCTGCTGAAGCCGCGATGAAAGCCCTGGATAATGCCATTGGCCGATTGATGGAACTGGCTGATGCAAGAGGGGCGGGTGTGCTGGTCTCCAGTGATCACGGCTTTGGTCATTGCTCCGGGCGAATTGCAATTAACCGCATTCTGATCGACAGAGGGCTTGCGGCTTTGCCAACAATGCTGGGGGGGCTTGAGCGACGCGGGCGACAGGCAGTTGATCATTTCAGGCTCTGGCTTGAGAAACGAAACGATCGGCAGGCACGTTCGGCATCGTTTGAAACCGGGATTGAGGCCCAGTTCCCGCTGGACTGGAAGCGAACGCTCGGCTTTGCTCCTCATCAGGATACGGCTGGTATGATCTATCTCAATCGATCGTGGTATCGCAAGGGGGCTCCATTAACGACTCCACGCCAGATTGATGACGCCAAATTGCAATTTATTCAGGTTCTGAGTGAATTAACAGATCCGGCGGATGGATCAAAACTCTTCCGCAATATTATCGATGTCGCCAATGCACACAATCTTGACCCTGCCCGCGAAGGCTATCCGGATGTGATTGCCCTGCCGCGTGAAGATCTCTGGGTGCGAACCAAGATTAACAATCGGCCAGATTGGGTTGAAGCAGACCATGAACTGCCCGGCACTCACAGGCTTGAGGGAGTAATCATGGCCAGTGGTGCGGGTATTGATACCGGGAATTATTTGAATTGCCGGCTGATTGATTTCGCTCCGACCGTGCTTGGCAGGCTTGATCAATCATCTCTGGCGACACATATGGAAGGCCACGACATCTTCTCTTCTGTCATTCAGCCCAATGCACGCCATGATTTTGCCCACGCTCACATTTCATCGCCACACACACTGCCTCAAAATCCGGGGTTTGAATATGACGATGAAGAGCAGCGAATGATTGAACAGAGATTGGCTGATCTTGGTTATCTCGAATGATCAGGGTCTGCGATTAATAAAACTTGCAGCAGAGAACCCCGATTGCAAAAGTTGGGGTTCTTTTCATTTGATTACTCAGAAGGCATCGGCGGATATGATTTCCGAGCCGCTGCGTGTGCCCAGCGATCGCCAGACGCTTTGAGCGACTGTATTTTTGACCGTTCGTACAGATCCATCAAGAAAACTGACATTGACTCCGCCTGGATGATAAGCCCTTGATGTAACGACAACATAAGTTTGGTTGATTGTAGAAAAGCCGAGCCTGCTGGCTGTGAAATCAATGTCATAATTAATTCCATTTAAAACCAGTGGAATAATTGTATTTGGCGGAAATGCCGTTGTGAAGCCAGATTGAAGCACCATTCCGCTGGCCCATTCGGTGTGGCTCCATTTATCAGCAAAAGTTCCGCCAAAAATAGCCATTTCACCTGGCAAAGAGGGTGGAGGCACATTGAAACCCGTAGGGCGTCCACCATCCTTAAGCGCAGGCTGATAGGCCTTCACTTCGGAAAATGCAATTGTATTACTGAGGCCATCAGAAATTGCCGCGAGGTGCAAAGCGGCATTAATGCCAAAAGAACCGTCGCCGAATTGCGTTCGACCAGGATCATATACCAGCCATGTGCCAATATTTACGCCATAATTCAGCGGAAAATGATTGGTAGCCGGACCGACTTTCATAACGGCATTCATTTCAGAAGGACAAATAAAAGAGGCGACTTTCAATTGAGTGAATGTGGCCTGAATATTGATACTGATTTGCAGGTTCAGGCTATTTGCGATCGACGATTGTTCAAGGTAGGGCAAAATTCTGGCATGCACTGAGAATGATTCAAAGGGCTGCCCCACGACAAGAATTCCGGCAGGCGGCAATGTGCCCTGAGCACTTTCGTAATTGGCCACTGAAAGAGAAAGTTGCTTCAAATTATTGACGCAATGAGCCCGCCTGGCTGCCTCACGCGCCGATTGAACAGCTGGCAATAATAATGAAATAAGAATTGCAATGATGGCAATAACTACCAGCAATTCAATGAGAGTGAATCCGGCCTTTTCACGATCTTTCATTATCATCGCCCCAAAAATATCTGCCCGATATGATTTTCTTGATCATATCGGGCTTCAAAAAGATGAGCTGATTCTTGCGCTTCACGAAACGAAAATCACTTGCTGACTTTTCCGGTAGCTGACCATTCGACACCGTTTCTGAACCATTCGCGATAAGCCGGGTCGGTCATGGCTTTGCTGTCGTGGCCGAGGACGTTGTTATAAACGCGGCCCTTTCCGTATTGATTCACCCAGATCACCGCTTCATCATTGCCTGTGCCCTTGGGCTTGGCTGGGTCGCAGTAGGCCGTTGCGATGACGACACTGCCGGGGGTGAGAAGGTTGTTGGAATAGAGCTCGTCGGTCGGGTGGTCAAATTTCGCGGGCGAGGCATTTGAAATCGGATGTTCAGCGGCTTTTCTCACGGTGAACTCATGGGCAGGGCCATGAAAGCCCTGCGTTCGCCAGCCACCGGCGATCATTTTTTCGTACTCTTCCCAATTGGGCCGGGCAAAAGCTGCCGAAGCGAAGTGATGGGCCACCACGCCCTTACCTTCCTTCACCGCCTTGAGAATCGCCTGTTTGTTGGCGTCAGTCCATTTGGTATCAGGACCGCCCTGAGCGGTAGGGAAATAGTTCAGAATCAGGACATCGTATTTCGCCAGATTCTCGTCGTTGAGATCTCTGGCAGGAGTTGTTGAAACATCCAGCTGAAATTTGCCGGCTGGCGTTGCCAGAATTTCTTTAATGGAATTGGCGGCGGCTTTCCAGTCGTGCACCGTAATATTGTCGCCCGTGATGAGCAACACTTTGATGGCTTCAGCCTGAGTGGCCTGAGCCATGCCAACAAGGAAACAAAGGGAAAAGATCAATTTTTTCATGTGGCGTTGTCCGCTTCTGGTTTTACAGGAATCCGCAGGAATAGATGAAATTTAATTATTAAGCAAAGTCGATTCGATACGCAAGCGTTCTGAATTGAACTGCTGAGTTGGTGGTTGTTAAAAATTTCGCAAAAAACGTTTTTGACATTTTCAAAGAAATGATTATAAACTTTCCTTTTCGCTTTCAGACAAAGCAGTTCGGGAATGAGCAACAGCGAATCAAAAAAGAGGGCAACCGCGGGTGAAGCACGAGGAAGAAATACGCAAGGCAGCAGTGCTGATTGAGGCTTTGGGTTACATCCGCAAATTTAACGACAAATTTGTGGTGATCAAGCTGGGCGGTTCGGTGATGGAGAATCCCGAAGCCATTCGCAACCTGCTGGTTGACGTGGTCTTCATGCAGTCGGTGGGAATGAGGCCGGTGGTGGTGCATGGTGGTGGCAAGGCGATCACCAAAGCCATGACCGACGCCGGGATTGAAGCCCGATTTGTGCTGGGCCGACGTTATACAGACGATGCCACTCTGGCGATCGTGGCGAAAGTGCTGGCTGAAGATATTAACTCCGACCTTGTTTCGCACATCAATAAATTTGGTGGTCGGGCTCAGGGCCTGCATCATCTCACACTTCAGTGCCTGCGTGGCAAGCGGATTCATCTGACTGACGCGAATGGCGGGCAGGTTGATCTTGGCCGGGTGGGTGAAGTCACTGAAGTCGATAAAGACCCGATTATCAACCTTTGTCTTGCAGGGGTGGTGCCAGTGCTCCCATCGCTGGCCCTTGACCTTTCTGACAGCAAGCTACTGAATGTCAATGCCGATACGGCCGCCGCGGCCGTGGCAGCGGCCCTGAAGGCTGAAAAACTCGTTTTTCTCACAGATACTCCGGGCATTCTGCGTGACCGAAACGACCCTGACACCCTTATTTCTACCCTGCTACCTGATGACTGTCGTGGGTTAATCATGTCAGGCGTGATCGATAAAGGCATGATCCCCAAGGTTGAAGCCTGCTTGGAGAGTCTGGAGCAGGGTGTGGGCAAGATTCACATCATCGATGGCCGCCTGCAACATTCGCTTTTGATTGAGATTTTCACCAAAACGGGCATCGGCACAGAGATTGTTCCGGAAAATGGAAACTCGGGGTCAACGGCCGAATTTCTCAAAGGAACCGTCACACTGAAACCGTGAATAATTCGGGACAGTTTTAACAATCGTGACGATGCCTGAAGAGACGTTGTTTTGAAGTTCCCCTGAATTCGTTTTGAGTTTCAGGGAAATTTGCTATCATTAACTCCTTGGGTATCAAGTCATAACTCTGAATCTTCAATCGTTGGAGGATTCCCCAGTGTCGCAGGTGGATCAGGTCTCATCAGCGGAAGTCATCGCCCAGTTTGATCAATATGTGATCGGCAATTATCGCCGCTATCCCGTTTGTCTTGTGCGCGGGGAAGGCTCACTGGTCTGGGACGCCGAAGGACGCCGCTATGTTGATTTTTTCCCAGGCTGGGGCTGCAATCTGGTCGGGCATTGCCCGCCGCGCGTGGTGGATGCCGTCAGCGAGCAGGTGCGAACACTGATTCATGCCCCGAATACATGGTATATGGAGCCACAGGGGCAATTTGCCAAGGCTCTTTCCGAACGAAGTTTCGGCGGCAAAGCGTTTTTCTGCAATTCCGGGGCCGAGGCCAACGAAGCCGCGATCAAGCTGGCCCGGGCTTATGGTCATGCTCAGGGCCGCACAAAAATCATCACGATGACCCACGGCTTTCACGGGCGAACTTATGCCGCTCTCACCGCCACCGCCCAGCCCAAATATCATCACGGCTTTGAGCCGATGGTTCCCGGCTTTGAATACATTCCATTTGGCGATCTAAACGCTGCTGCCGCTGCGGTTGACTCTACCACGGCGGCCATTTTGCTCGAGCCAATTCAAGGCGAAGGTGGCATTAATATTCCACCTGATGGCTATTTGCAGGGCCTGCGGGAAATATGTGACAAATCAGGTGCCCTTTTGATCTTTGACGAAGTTCAAACCGGCATGGGCCGAACCGGCAAGTGGTTTGCCCACCAGTATTTCGGCGTGACGCCTGACATTATGACCGTCGCCAAGGCACTGGCCAGCGGGGTCGCCGCAGGTGTGATGATGGCAACGCATGAAGTGGCCGAAGTGCTGAAGCCGGGTATGCATGCCAGCACTTACGGCGGCAATCCGATTGCCTGCCGAGCCGGCCTGGCCACCATTGAAACGATTGAGGCTGACGGTCTGCTGGATCAGGCGAAATATCTCGAGCAGAAATTCCGGAGCTTTTTTGCAGAGCTTCAGGCAAAACGGCCGGAACTGATCAAGGATATTCGTGTGAGGGGTGTGATGGTGGGTGTCGAGCTCAATTGCGATGCCACGCCGATCGTTGCCGAGTGCATTAAACGACATCTCCTGATTAATGCCACTCAGGGAACGGTCATTCGCTTGTTGCCTGCTCTGAACCTGACCGATGAGCTGTTTGAAGAAGGCTGTCAGATTCTTTCAGACGTTCTGCTGGCACATCAGATCTGATCTTTGCACAATCGCGTCGCCGGTCTAATCGGGTGAGACCGGCAGTATTTTCAATTTTTCGATAAACCGGAATCACTTCTCACATATCTGCCATGCGGCGACATTTTCTTGACCTTTTTGACATTCAGAAGGAAGAGGCGATTGACCTTCTGAATTTTTCCATTGATCTCAAAAAAAATGGTCCGACGCCTGCCATGCGTAGCCGATTGCAGGGGCGCATTCTCGGCCTGATTTTTGAAAAACCATCTCTTCGCACACGTGTCAGCTTTGAAGCCGCCATGGCTCATCTGGGCGGCAATTCGCTCTTTATCCGGGGCGAGGAAGTCGGCCTGGGCGTGCGAGAGACAATCGAAGATTTCGCCCGCGTGATCAGCCAATATGTTGACGCACTGGCCATTCGCACCCATGCCCACCGCAAGGTCGAAGAACTGGCTAAATATGCAGAAATTCCAATCATTAACGCCTTGAGTGAAGACGCCCACCCGTGCCAGGCGATGGCTGATGTGCTGACGATCCGCGAAGAACTGCCCGGTGTCAATCGTCCAAAAGTTGTTTTTGTGGGCGATGGCAACAATGTCGCCCGGTCGCTGGCGATTGCGTGCGAGTA